>CAIQXC010000429.1 GCA_903875675.1 Akkermansiaceae bacterium | reverse complement strand
CTGCTACCGGCATCGCCATCGCCAAGGATATAGGCATCGCCAAGATGCGGGAATCCTGTCCGCTATTCAACGCTTGGTTGACCACTTTGGATAACCTCAAGACGAAATCCTAACATGCCAACCAAGAAAACCGTGACAAAGAGAACTGCGGAGCGCACCCGAAATGCCAGTGAGGAGAGCTATTGATTGCTAGGAAATTGCTTTCCCGGTGAAGGCCGTTGAAAGAACGGTGGCCGGACCGGAGGCGGGGAAAAAGGGGTTGGTTGGTCCTTCCCCCCTCTTTCCGCTTACTCTCAAGGTGCTACCATGCGTTCTTCTCCACCCACAAAAATTGCAACTTTGAAGGACTCCCACCCCCTGCCAGTCCTCAGTCGTGTTGACGCCGGACGTTACGGCGGCAGAGGGCGAGCGCTCCGAAGCCAATGAGCGCCAATGTGGAAGGTTCGGGCACGGTGCCGAACGAGATCGCATGTGACCCCGCATAAGTAAAGTTGTTCTGGAAGAACCCGGCGTTCGAAAAGCCGTCGTTGTAGGACACGGTCGAGGCCGTGCCGAGAGTGGAGTTCCGCATCATGGCGACCTTATTGTTAGGACTCCCCAAGTACTCCATGCCGTATAGGACCAACGAATAAGCGGTGTTGGACTGGAACGCATACGACGACATGTTTGGCAGATCGGCTTGGCGGAGATTGACGTCCAGGTTGGTTGCCGGTGCGCTCGTCGAGTGCCAGGTCACGGTGTCCGTGGCGAAGAGCGTTGTTCCCGGAAGGCCGCCCGACACATTGCGGACGTCGAGATTGAACGTGAAGGTGTCGCCCGCCGCCACACCCGTGTCCGTCATGAACACCGTATCGATCAGGTTGATCGTGTACGGGCCGGACGAACCCGTCGTGAAGAAAACCCCCCTCGATCCGGTGCTGTTGTAGTTCGTGCCCTCCATCGTGCCGCGGCTGTTGAACGTCATGGTCTCCGATACGTAAAGCACGCTGGCGCTCGCGGCGGAACCCATGACGATGGCGGTCAGGGCCAGCAGCCCGCACAGCCTGCCCGCGAAACGGGAGATTTTGCTCCATTTTCTGCGGCGGGCGGCTCGGGGCTCCAGCAAGGAGCCAGATCGTTCCGTTGCCTGCCGTGCCGGAGGATCGTTTTGTAAGGTGCTCTTCTGCTCACTGACGGGAAAAAATGCGTTGGGGTTCATCGCTTGAGGAGTTAGGTGACGCTAGGAATTCATTGCTAGGAAATTGCTTTCCCGGTGAAGGCCGTTGAAAGATCCGGTGGCCGGACCGGAGGGCGGGGAAAAAGGGGTTGCGGGGAAAAGGGGGGGCGGAAGAGGTGTTTCGGTGAAAAGAAGAGACAGGAACCTCCAAAGTGCGGATTTGGGCAGGGGACAGTGGTTTGCGGCCGGATTCATGGGAAAACTCCTCGGACGCGAAAATAGCTATCCTGTCCGCTTTGCCAAGGATTCTTTTGGAAAATCCTCGGGGTAGTGGATTCTTGGGGTGTGGATGCCTTCGAGTTCAGGTGGTTTCGAGAACCAGGATGCGGCCATCATCGAGCGGGACTTCGGGGGCTTTCCATGCCATTACAAGGTGACCATTACAAGGTGACAGACCATTAGTATTGGACAATTAGTATTGCAGGGGAAATCAGGGCGCGGCGAGGGCACCACGCGCTACCGGGCTGTCTGGGTCGGCAGCTCCGCTATCAATCACTGTTGACCTTCACCAGAGTGACTTTCATCCCGGCAGTGCGGGCCAGTTTTGACTGTTTGAGGTCACAGGTAATGAAATTCCGGCAATGCAGTTCGGCAGCCATGGCGACATGCAGAATGTCGTAGGACCGGGTTCCGAGCCGCAACGTTTGATCCTGCGAAAGCGCCAAGGCCGCCGCCACAACCTGATCCCATGAGACTTCGGTCTTCACCAAGGAGCCGTGCTCCAGGAAGCGCTCCAAACGTCCTTCCCACGCAGAGAGTTCGCGATTCAATCCCATCTTGTCGGCTGCCGTCCGGGACCTCATTTCCATGAACGCCTTCATGCGCAATCCGTTCCTGATCTCAATCTCATGCAGTGGGCTGAAGGCCAAGGCAGGCCGACCGAGCCGGCGGAACACAGCCACGGCCATTGCGGAACCGACTTCGTTGGTCAGCAGGCGCAACACAAAGCTTGAGTCTCCGTAGGTCATGGCATCCGGGAATCCATCACCAGTTGCGCCGCGGAGTGCGTGGAGCAGCGTTCCGCAAGCATGGCGTCGAGTTCATCATCCACTAGCTGCTTGTCGGCATCCGCCAGTGCTGGCGCTGTTGCGGAGCGAAGCACCCACAAGGGCTTGCCGTTATCGGTGACCTGCACACTCAGGCCGGCCGCCGTGAGCTTTTTCACGGCCGTGGGATGTCGGAGCAATTCGCGCAAGGGAAGGGTTCTCATGTGTCAGACGCTAATGTCTGACAGCAGGATTGTCAAAGAAAATAGCAGAACAAGAGCGCAAAGCTCTCTTTCAATCCAAAATCATCTCGGGGTCCTCTCGGGGTCCTTTAAAGTTTGAATCTGCTAGGCGGCAATCTGAGGAGGAGGGATTTGAGAGCCTGAGTTCATGGTAGGAAGGACGGCAGTGTGGCAATCAAGCACTCGTTCATCGACGCTGGCTGCTGCGGCCATTACTCCCTTTACGGGCATGACGCGAATAGCGCACAGGCCCGGACCATGGGCAACGCGCTCAAAGTCCCGGTTGCCATCACGCCGTTGCAGCGGCACGAACTCCGCAACGCCTTCCGGCTTGCCTTGTTTCGGCAGGTGATGACCTTGGAGCGCTGTCAAGCCGTGCTTGACGAAGTTGAAGTCGATACCAAGACTGGCGAATTGCTGGAAACGCCCGTTTCATGGGCGGAGGTATACGCCGAAGCGGAAGCTCTCAGCGCGGCGCACACGAAAACACTCGGAACACGCGGCTTTGAATACAAGGGCAAGCACAAGGACCTTGCCGCCGCTTATGACCAGCTCTTGCGCTACCGCAATGCCCTGGAAAATCCACCCCTGCTTGTGGTTTGCGGCCTTGACCCCGCCAAGCGCTCGCAACTCGGGGCGCACTTCACCGGCCGCGAAGACATTGAACTTGTCGTTGATGCTGTGATTATGACCGTGCTCCGCCGTGAGTGGAACGAATGCACCGGGGTTATTCACAACTTGCTCACAACCGGGCGCAAGACGCCAGCCGCCGCAGCCGCCCCGGCACAGCCAATGAACGCCGCCGCAACCAAGAAGGCACGCGGCGAGGCGGGAAGCATCTTGCATCGCTTCCTTGACCGCCTGCAACGTGTGCGGATTCTTGATCCGGCTTGCGGCTCCGGGAATTTCCTTTATGTCGCCTTGCTCCGCCTGAAAGACCTGGAGAAAGAGGTCATCCTGGTGGCGCTGACCTGTGCTGCTACTGGTTTGAAAAGGCCCGCGCCCATATCGCCGCCGGCAAAGGCAAGCGTGCCGGACTACTGGCAACGCAAGCCATACGTGGCGGCGCGAACCGTGATGTTCTGAAACGCATCAAGGATACTTTGCATTCGAGAGCAGCTCACCGGTGGCATATTGGAGAATGCGATAGACATCATCCTCCGGGTTGGCGTCAGGCAGTGTGCAACGGGTTATTCCTGAATCCCGTGACGGAAGTCTACCACTTCACTTCGAAGCAGGTGGCAGAGCAAAGGCCCGAGGTGGCCACCACCGCGCCCGAGGATGTCCTGCGGCTCTTCTCCCACCTCATGCAACAGGGCGGGGCGCTGGTGAAATACTTCGCGCTCGCCTACTTCGCCGGGATCAGACCGGACGGGGAGCTCAAAGCCGTAGCCGATCAGGAAAGCAAGCTCATCAACCTCCGCACCGGGTTTATCACAATTCCCGCCGGAATTGCCAAGACGAAGGACGTTTGCAAGGTGAGCATCCCCGAAAATCTCGCCGCGTGGCTCAGGACCTACAGCGGGCACCCCATCATTCCCACGAATTTCGATAGGCTCATCAAAGAAGTGCGCAAGCAGTTCAGCCTCCAGCATGACGAAACCCGCCACTCGTTCATCTCCTTCCATGTGGCCATCCATCGGAGTGTCGGCGATGCCGCATTGCAGGCCGGTAACAGCGAGGGCGTTGTGAAAAAACATTCCCTCAATCTCCACAACAAAGAAGACGGCACCCAGTTCTTCTCAATCGTGCCTGACATGGAAAAGGGCGTGGCGGTGTTCGCCCCCGAATCAACCGTCGCCTCCACACCTCACCTAAAAGTCATCTAACTGCATCCAAATGCGGCTTGACGGTGACCGCTGGCGTTGCCATAATGACAACAGGTTTGCATGAACATCATCACCAAACGCCGCATTCTCGACTTTGCCAAGCAACACCCCAACGCCTCCGCCAACCTTTCGGCATGGATCACCGTAGCCTCCGCTGCCAAGTGGCAATTCATCGCGGACGTGCGCAAAGTCTTTCCCCACGCCGACCTCGCCACCGTCCGGAGCTCCAAGACCGTCACGCTCTTCAATATCGTCGGCAATCACCACCGCCTCATCACCGCCATCCACTACAACACCCGCAGCATTTTCATCCTGAAAATCCTCACCCACGCTGATTACAGCAAAGACCACTGGAAAAACGACCTCTAAGCCGATGAACGCCACCAAACCTATCCTTCCCAGTTTCAGCAAATTGCCCAAAACCTATGAGGCCCTTTGCCGCTTGCACATGCCACGCACCTTGCGTGACACAATCGACCTCGATGCCGTCACTGAGATCATCGACCTCATGGCCGGTCACTCACTCAGCGCCGATCAAGCGGACTACCTCGAAACCCTCGCCGAGCTTGCCGGAGCTTATGAGTCCGCGAACTACGCCGCCCCGTCGCCACTGCCACCGCATGAGTTTCTCACCGCTCACTTGGAAAACATCGGCATGACCGCCACCGAGTGGGGCAAACTCATCGGCATCGACCGCTCCACCGCTTCCCGCCTTCTCCGCGGCGAGCGGAAGTTCAACACCACCCACGTTAGAAAAACCGCCGCGGCCTTGGGCATCGAGCCATCACACTTGATTTGATGGGGCAAGCAGCAGCGGCGGCAACCCACTCATGCTCTGCAATGCCCCACAGCCGTCACCTCGAAGCCCACGCTTGGCCGCTCAAACGCTAGGCCCCATGAAAACCATCGCCACCACCACCAAAGCCAAGACGGGACGCCCCACCAACCGCGCCCCGGATGTCGCCGTGCTCAAGGCCCGGAAAGAAGTCATGGTGCGGGGCGAGCGTGCCCCCTCCCGCGTGTTCCGTCTGGAACGGCAAGCGGATGGCAGCATCGTCCGCAGCGCGGTCAATCCTGAGCGCCAGCGCAGCAACTCCGCCAAGGCATGGGAAGCCTAGAGCGAGGTCTCCAAGGTCCGCCAGTCCCTCAACCTGACCCAGGTAGCCTTCGCCGGCCTGCTCGGTATTGGGCCAATCGCCCACGAGGTTCTCTACCGGGCGACTGGGCATGACATGGGCTGGGAACTCGCCTATGCCGCCTGGTTGGCCTTTCGGGAGAACTACAATGTGCTGCAATTGTGTGCCGCCGAAAATGAGGCACGGGAGACGGCCGGGAAACCTCTCCTGCGAGTCCCCAGTAGCTTGGAGCCGCCACCGGCAGCACCACCGCCCTACAGGCAACCCAGCGGCCCGCTGCCCATCACAGGACGGCAGCTATTTCAAACGCACGGATGATCCTACGCGTCCAGCATGGCTTCCGGCGACTCACCGCGAGGCCGAGGCTCACCGGAAAGTCCCAACCAAGCAGGAGGTGCCGCCGATGAAAAGCCCACTAACGACACAGCCAGCCAGCGCCTGGATGAGCTCCACACGCTCAAGGAGAACAAGGCCAACCGTCTCAGGAAGCCCATCGAAGATCCGATCTTCACCCCGAAGCAGGACCGCCTGCGCTGGTCGCGCTTCAAGGAAACCTCCCCCGACGAGATGTTCACCACCGTGCGGGACCTGGCATTCCCCTCCATCAAGACGCTCGGCAAGTCGGCCAGCGGCGAGGATGACAGCACCTACAGCGACCACATGAAGGACGCCACCTTCATGATGCCCACTCCCAAGGTCCTCGCCAATATCGTTGACCAGCTCGATTCCATCGACATGGCCGACACCGACACCAAGGGTGACCTCTACGAATATATGCTCGGAAAAATCGCCAGCGCCGGCCAGAACGGCCAGTTCCGCACCCCGCGCCACATCATTGGCCTGATGGTGGACATGACCGCTCCCACCCCCAAAGACAGGATTTGTGATTCCGCCTGCGGCACGGCCGGATTCCTGGTTGCGGTGGCCATCTACCTGATGACTCACTGCGGGGACGCCATCTACAAGGATGCAGCCTCCCGCCGCCGCTTCAATGAGGCCACCTTCCACGGCTACGATTTCGATAGTACCATGCTCCGTATCGGCAGCATGAACATGCTTCTCCACGGCGTGGAAAACCCGGACATCCGCTACAAGGACTCGCTGGCGGAGAGTGATGAAGACGACTCGGAGAAATACACTCTCCTCCTCGCCAATCCCCCCTTTGCAGGCAGCCTCGATTACGAGTCCACCGCCAAGGACTTGGAGAGCTGATAAACGGTCCCCTGACATCCACTTTGCAGGCAGCCTCGATTACGAGTCCACCGCCAAGGACCTCCAGCGCATCGTCAAGACGAAGAAAACCGAATTGCTCTTCATGGCGCTCTTCCTGCGCCTGCTCCAGACCGGTGGCCGCGCCGCCGTCATCGTGCCAGATGGCGTGCTCTTCGGCTCGTCCAATGCCCACCAGCAAATCCGCACGGAATTGCATCCCTACCTGGCGGGCACACTCGACAAAATTGACTGCCCCTCGCTCCGCGTGGGTGGGGTCGCCGATCATGTGCATCTGTTCTTTGGACTCTCGCGAACGCGCACCATCGCCGAGGTCGTCGAGACGGTGAAAACCAGTTCGTCCAAATGGATCAAATCCAAAGGCCCGCAATTTTCGGGTTTCCACTGGCAATCCGGTTATGGCGCGTTCTCTGTCAGCCAGTCGGATGCCGATACCGTCGTCAACTACGTGGCCAATCAGGAAAGCCATCACCGGAAAATGACGTTTAAGGATGAATATCGCAAATTGTTGGAACGATACCGTATCAACTACGACGAAACCTATGTCTGGGATTGAACTAACAAACCGTTGGCCCAACGGGCCAAAATCCCCAGGGCGTTGCCCTGGGCTGAGGAATTTTGCACCGTTGGTGCATCAGAGAATCACGATGATGAAAGATCACATCACCAAGGGACGAAAACCAAGGGACGAAAAAAATCTGGAGGGGTTGCTGAAATGAATATCCGCCGCCAAAACATCTTCCGGCCCAACGGGCCTATATCCCTTAGCCCAGGGCAGCGCCCTGGGTGGGCGAGGTCGATAGGTCGGCGGCCTGTAGGGCCGCGATCCGGGGCGACGTGTTTCGGCGCACAACGGTATCGCGCACCGTTGGTGCGCTGGGATCTGACGGACGTGAACCCAGGGCGTTGCCCTGGGCTGAGGAATGATGCGCCGTTGGCGCGGAAGAGAATCACGATGATGAAAGATCCAATGGCCAAGGGGCGCAAAGAACTGGAGGGGTTGTTGAAATGAAGTGGAAAACCGCAAAAGTTAGCTCGCTTTGCGATCTCAAGAACGGAAAAGCCTACAATGCAGACGATTGGGCGACGGAAGGGTTGCCGATCATCCGCATTCAAAATCTAAACAATTCATCGAAAGGCTTTAATTACTGGTCAGGAACCTTGGACAAACAGATTCATGTCAGACCCAAGGATCTTCTTTTGGCATGGTCTGGGACACCTGGGACATCCTTCGGTGCACACATTTGGAATGGCCCTGAAGGTGTGCTGAATCAGCACATTTTTCGGATTGATATCCTATATGGGAATATTGAAAAGCGGTGGTTTCAGTTCTGCTTAAACCAACAACTGAATAGCCTGATTCACCAAGCGCATGGCGGAGTGGGACTCAAACATGTAACCAAAGGAGCAGTCCATGCTCTTGAAATCCGCCTCCCGCCGCTCGCCGAGCAGAAGCGCATCGCGGCGATTCTGGATGCGGCGGACGCCTTGCGGGCCAAGCGCCGCGAGGCCCTCGCCCAACTCGACGCCCTTCTCCAATCCACCTTCCTCTCCCTCTTCGGCGATCCGGTGTCCAATCCGATGCGGTGGGAGGATTCGTCATTACTGGGCACATTGGCAGAAATTGTTTCGGGTGTTGCCAAGGGCCGAAAACTTGGCGATAAAAACGTTCGTATATTTCCCTATTTGGCTGTCGCCAACGTGCAGGACAAATATCTGAAATTTGACGTTGTAAAATCCATTGAAGCCACCGATGAGGAAATCGCTAAATATCGCTTGATTAAGGATGATCTACTTCTAACTGAAGGCGGAGATCCTGATAAACTCGGACGCGGCAGCTTATGGCATGACG
>CAIQXC010000428.1 GCA_903875675.1 Akkermansiaceae bacterium | reverse complement strand
GATCTGGCCACCATTGGGTTGCCCGCTGGCACCGAGTTTCTTGACACGATTTCGCCGCAATACTTCGCGGACTTGATTGCTTGGGGGGCCATCGGTGCGCGTACCACCGAGTCGCAGATCCACCGCGAACTCGCCTCGGGCCTGTCGATGCCCGTGGGTTTTAAAAACGGCACCGGCGGCTCGGTCCAAATCGCGCTGGATGCCATCGAATCGGCGTCCCATCCCCACCATTTTCTTTCCGTCACCAAGCAGGGGGTTTCCGCGATTATTTCGACCTCGGGCAATGAATCGTGCCATCTGATATTGCGCGGCGGCAAAACCGGGACCAACTACGATCAAGCGAGCATTGAAGCGGTGGAGGCGATGCTCATCCAACATCAGCTACCGGCTCATGTGATGGTGGATTGTTCACATGGCAACTCGTCCAAAGACTACCGCAACCAGCCACTGGTGGCCCGCAATATCTGCCAACAACTCGCCGCAGGCTCCCTCGCCATCACCGCCGTGATGCTCGAGTCCAACCTCGTCGAGGGGAATCAGCAAGCGGGTCCAGACCCCTCGCTGTTGGTTCACGGCCAATCCGTCACCGACGCCTGCATCAACTGGGACACCACCGTCGAAGTGCTCGACGAACTGGCGAACGCCGTTCGCCAGCGCCGCCAACGCCAAAATACCCGCCAAACGTCCGACGTTTAGAAAGTTGGCAAATAAAAATGCGGAGAAGGCATTTTTGTTCACGATCCAATGCCTCTGCTGCCTGAGTCGCCGCTACAGTGGCGTTCCCGAGCCTGAACTCAGGCCCAGACTGGCGTAAATTTCGCGGGTGGCATGGCTCTTGTTGAGAGTGTAAAAATGGATACCACTGACGGCCGCATCCAACAAACCTGCGCATTGCGCGGCGGCATAGTGGATACCAACGCGCTCGACCGCCTCAGCATGCCCCTTGGCACGCTCCAACGCACGCATCAACGCAGCCGGAAACCGGGCTCCGGCAGCCAGTTCAGCCATCCTTCGCATGCCTTGGAGCGAGGTGACGGGCATGATGCCGGCCAGCATAGGGACGCTGATGCCAGCGAGTTCACAGCGGTCACGAAAATCAAAAAAATCGTGGTTGTCGAAAAACAACTGGGTGCAAATGTAGTCAGCACCGGCATCGACTTTTAGCTTGAGGAAATCGAGTTCCGCGAGGCGGTTGGGCATATCGGGATGCCCCTCGGGAAACCCAGCCACTCCAATGCCAAAGCCGCGTGGGTCGGGGTGGCGCCCGCTGTCATTGAAGCGGCGAATGAATGCCACTAGGTCGGCTGCATGTCGGAAGTCGCCTTGCGACCAGTCGTAGGACGGTTCATCACGCGGGGCGTCGCCACGCAGGGCCAGGATATTGGAAACCCCGGCTGCAGCGTAGCGCTCCAGGATGGCCTCGACGTCCCCCTTGGAATGGCCGACGCAAGTGAGGTGAGGAGTGGGCGGGATGGAGGTGGTTTGTTGGATGCGCACAACCAAATCGTGGGTGAGTTCGCGGGTCCCGCCGCCGGCACCATAGGTGACCGAGACAAATGCTGGGGCGAGTTGCTCGAGGTCACGGATCGTCTGATAGAGGTCATCCCAGGTGGCAGCGCTACGCGGTGGGAAGAACTCGAAGGAGAGCGAGGTTTTGCGGGAGGAGAGAATATCGAGAATATGCATGGAGGTAGTCAAACGAATGGGTGGCGGGCAACTGGCGAAACTTTTCTGGGATTGGGGAGTTTGTTCTGGCGGTTCCGGCGTGTCGGGCCTAAATAAGCCCTGTATTCTCATGAAAACAATCTCAACTTCACTCGTGCTGGCGGGTTTTTGCCTGCCCGGCCTGTGTTTGGCAGCTCCGCAAGCGCCGACGAGTGGCGGAGTGCCGGAAACCGATGTCTCCCGGCGTCGGCAGCAGCACTTTTCCGAGGCTTGGAAACTCGCCGATACCAATGGCGACGGGGTGCTGTCGCGGGAGGAGTTTTTTGCGATGAAGCGCATCGCTCTGCTGCCCGAAGACAAGCGTGAGGAACTCTTCAAACGCTTGGACAAAAATGGCGACGGTGTGTTGAGCCGCGATGAATTGGAGTCCCCCGTCAAACCTCAGGAGGGCAAACATCAGAAAATGCCGCACCTGTGGGAATTGGATACCAACAAGGACGGTGTGATCAGCTTGGCGGAATTCAAGGCTGGTGAATTTGTCAAAAAACTCCCGCCCGAACAACAAGAGGCTCTCTTTCGCCGCCTGGACGTCAACGGAGACGGAGTGATTTCTCCGGCCGATTACCCTCCGGGTCAACGTCCCGGTCAAGCGGGACCACCGCGCGACCCTCGCCACTTGTTCCGGCAACTCGACAAAGATGGAGACGGAGCGCTCACGTTTGATGAGTTCCGGCAAGCCCCATTCGTTAGGGGACTTGACGAAAAACAACAACACGCGCTCTTCGACAAACTGGACCATAACAAGGACGGCAAGATCGATGCCAACGAGTTTCCTCATCCCGAGCGAAAACCCGAAGGAAAACCCGAAGGAAAACCCGAAGGAAAACCCGAAGGAAAATTGCGCCCCGAGGGCACTGGTCCCGATCTCTCACCGAAGTAACCGGCAGTCAGCCTGCGCGTGTCG
>CAIQXC010000427.1 GCA_903875675.1 Akkermansiaceae bacterium | reverse complement strand
CCGGGTTTGCCGGGTTTGCCGGGTTTGCCGGGTTAGCTGGGTTAGCTGGATTTTCCGGGTTGGCGGCGGCGGCTTTAGCGGCTTCGGCGAGCTGGGAGGCGGCCTGTTTGGCTTCACTGGCGGCGGCCTGATCGTCTTGGTGGGCGAGGGCGTCGCTGGCATGTTGGGCGGCTTGGACGGCTTCAGGGAGAGCGTTGGCGGTGGGACTGTCCTGGCGTTGGCGGGCCTCGGCGAGTTCCTTTTTGGCCTCGCTGGCGATGGCAGATTGCTCCTTGGCAAGTTCGTCATGGATTGCCTGTTTGGCGGCCGCGGCGGCCGCGGCGGCAGCCGGGTCGGGTTGCGCTGGGGGCTGGGCGGCGGGCTGGGCCTGCAGGTTGGGCTGTTTTTCGTCGAGTTGTTTGAGGGCGTCCTGGGCGGCGGCTAGTTGTTTGGCTTCGCTGGCGAGTTGCCGGGCTTCCTCGGCTTGGTGTTCGAGGGCGGCGGCCTGGGCCTGCGGTTGTTGTTGGGCGTCCTGGCGGATTGCCTCGGCGACGTTGGCTTGTTTTTGCTGCCATGGCTCGGCCGGTTTATCAGGCTGTGAGGGATCGGGTGGGGATTTAGCGAGTGCCTGATCGGCTTGGCGTGCGACTTCGGCCTGTTGTTGTTGGAGTTCTTTGAGGCGGGCGAAATCCTGCACCTGCGGCTCACTGCGCTGAATCTCATCGCGCAGTTTTTCGAGCTGTTGCTCCGCCTTGACAGCCGTGTCGCGGGCTGCGGCCGCAGCTTGATCGCGCTCTTTCGGGGTGTCTTGGAGGGGAGCGTTTTCCAACTGCTGGCGCGCCTGCTCGACCGTGGCAGCTGCCTGCCGCACTTCCGGGGCTTTATCACCGTGGACGGTTTCTGGCAGGCGTTCGGCAAGGTCTTCAAGCTTGTCGTGTGCTTGGGCAAGTTGGTCGCGGGCCTGGGCAAGCTCCTTGGTCGCATCCGGTGTTAGTTTCTCATTTTGCAATTCCGGACGGCGGCGGTCGATTTTCTCCTTTGCCTGTTGAACCGCCTGCCGCACCTGCTCAAGGGTGTCGCGGACGTCTGCGTGAGCGGCGGCCACCTCTTGGCGGGCCGACGATTGGGCACCGTCATCGAGGCGCAGCGTCAGCCACTCACTGGTGCCTACGCCGGGGCCGCCGAAGTCGGCTGGGCGGTTGTCTTCGGCCCGCACCCGCAGTTTGAAAACGCGCACCTGCGGCCAGCGGGTCACCAGTGCGCCGACGGCCTGGCTGACCCGGCCTCGCCAGACGGGCGGTTCGGTTGTGCCGACGCGAGGTGGTGCCTCGAGCGGCAGGCGGGCGGCATCGCCCTTTTCGGGTTGGACTTCCAATTGGACGGAGCCGAGGCCGACGTCGTCGCTAACCGAATAGCCAGACTCCAACAAATCGTCCGGGCGCAGGTGTCGTTCCTTGTCGATGGGGCTAAGCCATTTCACGTCGGGCGGCGCATCGGGGCGGGATTCGACGTTAAAGCGGGCGGCCTCGAACTCGCGGCCGAGCCGGTGTTTGAGCATGACGCGGGTGTTTGCGTGTCCGGTTTTTTCAAGCGTCCAGTGAGTTGCCAATGTGCCTCCATCGGCGGCGTGCTCCAGAGTGGCGGTGGCGACCGGATGATCATCCACCTCCAAACGCGCCTCCTCCACCGGCGTATTGAGCTTGGCCCGCAACTCAACTTTGGTTCCAGTGATGGCAATGAGACCGTCGCCCAATGCCTGCTCGCGTGCCGCCCAGCCGGTGTACGCAGGAAACTCAAGCCGCACCCGAGCATCCGCCAGCTGCGGGTGCGGCCACACCGTTACTTGGTAGCGATCGCTCGTCTCGCGGCCGGCACGCACCTCATATTTGAAACTTTGCCCGGCCTTGCCCATTTGATAGACCCAAGCGGCCTCGCGCGCTTCCATCGGCAGCACCGAGGTGGAGCCGTCGGGCAGATGTAAAACGAGCTCGAGCGGCTTGTTAGCCCCGGTGGAATAGCGGGCCGTAATCGTCAGCGCATCGCCATCGATGACCTCGATCGAGCCGGGGGTCACGGAGATGCTTCCGACCGTGCCGAGGGTGGAGGTGGGCACCAGCGCACGCACCACGTGGCGGACGGTGAGTGACGGCCACAGGGCCAGCAGCACGGCCCACACGGCAACCAAGGCGGCAGCGGGCCACAGCCAGTATCGGGCACGGCGGGCGCTCACTTCCAGCAGCGGATCGATTTGGACGAGGTCGATGGCGGCCTCGCGTGCCAGGACGTCGAGCAAGCCCGATGACATTCCGCCGCCGTGGTGGCCGGAAACTTCGAGCACCGTGCTGATGCGTTCATCGAGTTTGGGATGGCGGATTTCCAGCCAGCGTGCGATGCGCACCAATTCAAGGGGTTGGCGCAGCGGCAAAACCCACCAGAGGGCTGCAACGCCCGTCACCAGCCCCAGCCAAACGATCGGGCAAAGCCAGCGCAGCAAGGTGGGCAGCGGGGCGAAGGCACAATCAATAGCCACCAAGGCGAGCAATCCGGCGAGGGCGGTAACGGCGGTGATAAGAGCGCCACGGGAGGCGCGGACGCGGCGGATGCGCTGGCGCAAGCGGCGCAACACCGGCTCAAGGCGCGGGGTGATGGACGGGGACGGGTCTGGTTGCATGGCCGGGGGCGGTTATGGGTAACTTACGGCAGGCCGGCGTTGCGTCGCAACCACCATTCGGTCGTCAGCACGAAAGCGAGTGCGGCGAACACCAGGAAATTGTCCCACAACGGGGTTTCGCGGATTTCCTCGCGCTTCGCTCCTTCGGTGAGAAACAGCGGAAGAAGTGACGCCACGTCGTCCGGGCCCACCACTTTGCCGCCCGAGGCTTTGGCCGCCTCGTCGAGCAGGGGGCGATCGAGGGCAGTTTCGGCCAATTCGATGGGGCCGCGGGCGCCGACGACGCGGAAGCTGGTGGTGAGGGATTTTTTACCCTCGGCGGTTAATAATTCAGCGGCCTTGCTGCCAACCAAACGCACCGTGTGCAGCCCGGCAACATGAATTGCCGCAGCCTTGCCCTCGTGCAGCCCGTTCGAGCCAGCGATTGGCACCAGCGGCACGGTGGCCACGACGGTATCGCCGCGGAGGATTTCGGCCTTCAGCGACCCATCGACCAGCGGCTCAAGGGTGGCATCGCGGAGGCGGGCGGTGATGATGACCGGATCATCGGCGGTGTAGGTGAGCTGATCGGTGCCGAGGGCGACCTTGTCGGAGCCGGCGCGCAGTAGCGGCCCGGCACCCCAGCGCACGAGATTGCCCCAAAACTGGTGGTGGTGGACGTCGCCGGCTCCTTCGCGAAGACGCCAAATTCTGTCTGTTAGGACGACAGCCACCTTGCCGTGGCCGGTTTGGCGGGTGACCAACAGGGCGCGTTTGGCCTCATTTTCGCGGCGGCGGGCGAGGTCGTCGAGAGCGGCGCCGAGGCCTGCGGCAGCATCCGGAACGGCGATGACGGCGGTTTCGTCGGTGGCGGTGAGGAGGATATCGGCACCGTCCCTGACGCTAATGATAGGGTGGCGCCACTGCAAGGGAGGGAAGGTGGCCCAGACTTGTTCGTTGGCGAGGGAGCCGATGGCGTGACTGGTGACCGGGTGGTGGCGGCCCTCGGCGGTGAGTGACAGCCGGAAAGGGGAGGGGGTGTCGCCGAAGAACGTGCGGTGGTTCCAGCCGGGATCCACCGGCAAGAGTTCGCGGGCTGCCTTGGAGTCCAGCGCATGCGGCATGTAGTTGGGCCCGGCACTGAAAATGAGCAAAGCGCCACGCTCGTTCACACATTTTGAAATGATCGCCCATGTGGCGTCGGAGATGGCGGCCGGTGGCAGGTCGCCTAGGATGATGACGTCGAATTTTCGCCATTCCGCCTCGGTTTTGGGCCATTGGTTGGCGGCGGCTTGGCCGAATGGGCGGCCTGCAGAGGCTGCGATATTCGGCTGAGCCTGGCCCTCGGCCTGTTCGGGGTGGAGCAACATCCATTGCAGGTGGACTGACTTATCGCGGCCGTAGAACAGGTTGCGTAGGTAGCGGAATTCCCAGCGTGGGTAGTCATCGACTAGCAAAACATTGGTGCGGGCTTCGGTGATCGAGGTTTCGAACGACCAGCGGTTGTTTTCTGGAAAACGATCACCGGGCAGCGGTTGAATCTCGATGTGGTAGCCGCCGGTACCACCCTTTTCGGGCAAATGGACAAATTTCACCTCATCGCGATAGTGGTCTTGCGGAATGGAAATTTCCTTCTCCTCAATGAGTTTGCCGTCCCCGATCAATTGCACCTTCGCCTGCTGGCCTTTGTAGCCATCGAATTTCAAGTCCGCTGACACCCGCATCCGGTCGCCCAAGTGGATTGCGTCGGGCGAGCGAACAGCCAATACTGCGGCGTCGCGCGGCGGATCCGGGCTGCCGACCGCGATGATGCCGAGCGGGGCGTCGAGGGTGCCAAAGCGCCGGGCACTGTCCTCGACGCGGGACGGGCGGTTGTGGCGGCCGTCAGTGAGCAGGAGGGCACCGGCGAGTTCGTCGGGAGGGATTTGTTCGAGCACCGAGTCGAGAGCCGCGGCGATGTCGGTGGCTTGGTTCCAACCGCTGGCAGTGCTATCGGAGTCGTTTTCGGGGCTGCGGGCGAAGTGGATTTCGTGCAGCTTCACATGATCGCCGAGCTGTTTGAGCAGGCCGGACTTGGCGAGCGCTTCCCGGGCGATGACGGCCCGGGTCCGCACTCCGCCATCGTCGATGAGATCCATCGATGCGGAGTCGTCCCACAGCACGGCAACCTGGCGGGTGAGGCGGCGTTTG
>CAIQXC010000426.1 GCA_903875675.1 Akkermansiaceae bacterium | reverse complement strand
TGGTTTTGCTTTGCTCATTTTGCGGGGGCGGTGAGGAGAGGTTGCAACGAATCACGGACTTTACGCGAGCTTTCCAGCCAGCCCGTGAGAGCATCGGGCAACGCTGTGGTGGCCGTTTTGGTGGCGGCATCTGTTTGCGCCTGCGTTTCCCCACCGACATACAGCGGGATACTCAGGTTCCCTTCCTTCGCCCGGATTTCCTCAATGAGCACGACGCGGGTGAAGCCGGGCTCGTCTTTGAAGTCCTGATAGGCGCGGACGACGCGCTGGAGGTGTTCGTCGGTGAGGACGAAAGCACCTTCAAAGCGCCGGAAGCGTTCGCGGAAGATTTCGAGACCTCTCACCATGGGAATTCGTTGATGAGGAGTTCGAGTTGCTGCTGGACCCGCTCGTCCGGGAAGTCGTGCAGGCTGAGGAAGAGGGACAGTGGATCGACGGATCCGTTATCGGCGAAAAGTTGGGGATTGTAGGCCCAGGCTTCCATTTTCAGATCCGCGTCCTCCGGGCCGGGGCAGCCGCGGGAGTTTCCGCGTTCGAGATGGGCCTGAAACACTTCCGAATGGAGCGCGAAGGTGGGCAACCGGTCATCCGCGATCATGGTGAGGCGGCTGAGGGCGGTGAGGCCTGCCTGAAGCGCGGGGTGGCCAGGCTTTTCCCCCTGAAGCCAGACGGTTTTCGCGACTGGCGAGGAAAGCAATGGGCGGGCGGCGTCCCAGAGCTGGCGACCAGCGGTTGTAAAGTGCAGTGCTACGGAGCGGCCGATGCGCTTGGGTTCGCACAGCTCCGCCGCGAGCAGCTCGGCCTTCACCTTGGTAAGCATGACGGGCGAGTAGCCGATCCTTTCCGCGATTTCCCGCAGGGGCATGTTTTCCAGCGGCTGGCGCTGGAGGTGGTAGAGCAGCACGCATTGAGCGGCTGGCGTGAGGGGTTTGCCGGCCTTGGGCTTGGGCTGGCGGAAGCGTTCGCGCAGGTCGATCAGGGCAGTTGGAATGAAGATCTGGCTGCCGGGAACGATGAACGGAAGGCCGGAGCGGACCATGCGGTTGCGGACGTATGAGGGCAGCGCGGCCAGGACCAGCACGACGGGCTCGCCGGCCTGGGTGCGCAGTGTGTCCGCATGCTTCGCATATTCACCGGGTGTGGCGGATTCGGGGGTTCCCTGTTCCAACGCCAATAGGAAGCCTTGGCCGAAAAGCCGGGTGCGGCCGAATTGGTAGCGCTCGCGCAGGAACAGGGGCAAGCCAGCCACCTTGGCGGAGACCAGATCCGGGACGGAGCCGGTGACCTCCGCCAGATGATCGAAAAATTGCCGTTTCAGGGAAAGCACGCACGATTCACTGGCAATGTAGAATTAACCCGTCAAGTGAATTGTGCGCATTGGGTGTATTTTGGTGCGTTATCTTTCCCTACCTTCGCAGCCCTCGCGGCTTCTAAATGGAGAACTTGTATTTCAGTGGGGCGTGTCGGGTGTGGCGTTGTGTCTTCGGGCATTTCGCGGAGGATTTATCCGACGAGTCGCGTAAAATGGACCGTGATCGGCCAAAGTCCGTACATAGGCCACAGCATTAATCACCTTCATCGAGATAGGAAACAGTAAAATCTGCTCGACCTTGATCGGCAAAACCGACGCACTTTCGGCAGGAACAATCGCCTTCCGGCTTCCGATGATCCGGCACAAAAGCAAAGCCAGATTTTCCGAGATCGAATTGAAAACGGTCAGCAGGCATCACCGAGATGCCCGTAAGCCAACCTTGAGCGTATCCTGCGCCCATTGCGGCAACCGCTGTATGGACGGCCATCGCTGAATTTCTCAAATTCCGCTGCGAAGTAGCGGTCCATTTCCTCGTCTGAGAAACTCGGCCTTGGATCGCAACCTTCGGGATGAGAATGGATAAAGCCGACACCAAATCCAGATTCGTCAAAAGACCGCAGTCCGCGACCAATGTAACCCGTCGTGAATTCCATAACGTGGCTTGTCTCATCAAAATCCCCTCGATTGGGCTTGAGTAGATCCACCACCGTTACAAGTACACCCCACGGCGTCACCCGGTATTCGAATCGGAAGAATGTTCCCCATTCGGCATCCGGATATCGCTTGTCGAGCAGGCGGTCCAACTGACCGCGCTGCTCCCCGGAGCACCGGACGATGCATTCTCCTCGATGGCCGTTCACTTGAAGTCGTTGATTCATGCGGCTGCGGCTTGGATCCATGAGAGGATTTCGGTGTAGTAGCTGTGAATGCCATGCCGACTTGGATTCCATGGCGCGCCTCCACCACCGTTGTGTGGATGGTAGCTCACGAGCTCCCAGGTCCGGCCATCCGCTTGGATAGTTCCTTGTTTGGGCTGTCCGGCGACTTTGCCCAAGAGCGGTGATCCTTCCGGCAGATAGGCGCCATCCAGCATCACGCCTGGATAGCCCGTTGGGATCGCCACCAACACGTCGGTGGATTGCAGGTGGGGACAACCTCCGCGAGTCGGCATGTTTCGATAGAGCACGGCATTGACGGGAGCAGTGATGACCTCGACTTCAGCGCCATTGGACAAGAGTTCGAAGCGCAACAATGGCCTGCGTTGTCAAGATGGCTAGAGCAGATAAATTTCACAGTGTTGTCTGCTGCAATGGCAAAGTCAATTGAGTCATTCAAGGGTCGTTCGATATGCCATGGTTGCTACCTGCAATTGCTCAGGAGTTGACCACCTCATATGGGGTGGCCTGGACTCGGGGAATCGCCTCGATTCCGAAACCTTGGATGATCCGCAGGGCATCAAGTTTCCATCGCTGGTTGGTCGTTTATGATTTTCTGTACGAGCCGGCGGGCGATTTCCATACGCAGCAGGGGAAGAAGTTTGTCCATACCGCTGAGGTCGATGTGCGTGGCTTCTTGCAGCGATTGCAGCTCACTGGTTTTGTAACGACCGAGTAGCAGAGCGACCGTTTCAGGATCGCCGTTTTTGACCGCCGACCTCAGGGCTATGTCATGTACTGCATGGATGTCCGCTCCGCGATCAAGCAACAGAGCCACAGTGCCTGTGTGTCCGTTGTCGGTCGCCCGGCGAAGTGCGCATTCGCAGGCGGCATGGATGTCCGCACCCTGGTCGAGGAGTATTTCGACGAGGGTGGTGTCTCCATTGCCGGCAGCCTGGATCAGTTTGTTGTCGAGGAAGAGTTGTTCGAATACTGAATTCATGGTGCGGTTGGCGGTTGGCTGCCGGATTGCTGGATGATTTTTCTGAGCAGGTCGTCGGCGTCTCCGGCGAGGTGAGCGCGGGCGGAGATCATCGCAACGACCGCTTTGGCGAGGTTTGCATCAAGGCCGGCGAGGGCGTCGCAGAGATCCCCGTTCCAGCAACTCCAGAGAATGGCTTCGACTTTGGCCGATTGGCCGGAGCCGTGCCGGATGGCTGCGATGAGGTCGGGTGTTGCAGCTTCTAGACCAGCCCGTGCATGGCCGGCGAGTTGGCGATGGGCGGTGATGGCTGCTGCGAGTTCGGCGAACAGGTCCAATGTATTCATGTTGTCGCGCGAATCCTCTTTTAGGCGGTGGGGTTTTGCGGAAACAGAAACCCCAGCCCTGAACCGGTTGGGAGTGGATGTTTTCTGGCCGCCATTAAGCCTAGCGAATCGCCGGGATGT
Source organism: Akkermansiaceae bacterium (assembly GCA_903875675.1). Taxonomy (GTDB): domain Bacteria; phylum Verrucomicrobiota; class Verrucomicrobiia; order Verrucomicrobiales; family Akkermansiaceae; genus Luteolibacter. The sequence continues at coordinate 611 of CAIQXC010000426.1, read as the reverse complement.
GGATCAACCTCGAATAGGAAGCTACCGTCCCGTTGGCAACCATCTGCCGAGCCCGGACCGGTCGTGGACGTTGAAGCCACGGTCTGTCTGAGTTGAAGCGTGCCGCCTCATACGTAACATACACACCTGTGTATGCTATCTATGCAAAACCGGCCAGCAGGTTGCAACGTCCACTTGATTGCTAGATTCATACACCCAGATGCCATACCACCGCTCACTTCATTGCCTGCGTTCGTCCCTCACTTGGCTATTCCATTCGCTTCCTGCTGTTGCTTGGGGACAGCACTGCGGGCCACGCGAAACCCGAGGCTGTTGCTAGTGACGCCCAGGTCGTAGTAGTGGCGGAGTGAGACGCGGCAGCGGTCTGCGTAGTTACCCCAATAGCCGCCCCGAATCGCCCGTCTCCTGACCGAACGTTAAAGCCCTGCCGCCGGCTCAAGGTGGGGTAATTGTTGTTGAATCTGTGGCGCTTTTGCCGGTCGGCAGCGGCGACTTGTTGAACTAAGCCGCTCCGCGGCAACGAGTTGAAGAGGGAAAGCAATTCGAGGAGGTGTTGTTCCTTGGTGGCGTTTGAAGGGTTGGGATGTCAAAGTCGGCGCGCAATGAAGCAC
>CAIQXC010000425.1 GCA_903875675.1 Akkermansiaceae bacterium | reverse complement strand
CCGGATAGACCCCGTTGCCGGCGATGATTCCAAGAGTGCGGTTGGCAGGCATGCGGCAGCAGGAAAAAGTAGCGGCTGTGGGACTCGAACCCACACTCGTTAGAACTCGATTTTGAGTCGAGCGCGTCTACCAATTCCGCCAAGCCGCCTTGGGTGCAGGGAGGCTGCCGCAAACCCGCCTCCAACGCAAGAGGATTTTTTCAGGAGATATTCTTTCGAAAATTCCCCCTAAAAAAACTTTGACTAACTTACACATAACAGCTAGGCATGTCGCGGATAGAGAAATCACAAAACCAAATACCCCATCCCCACCCCCATGAAATCAATCAAGAACCTAACCCGCTTCACCTACGAAACCACCGGCTTCCAAGGCTGGCGTCTGTCCATCAGCCGCAAAGGCGCGACGTTCACCAAGTATTTTTCCGACAAGAAATACGGCGGTGAAAAGGAATCGTTTGCTGCGGCCGAGGCATCCCTCGCCGGTTTGAAGCTGGTCCTCGACGCTGCGAAATTGGCCGACGGCAAGCACACAGCAACGACCACCCGCAAGGTGGAAAAACTGCTGGAGAAGGTGTAGGAGCCTTTGAAGCAAAAATCCAACTGACCCCTGAGAGCGGTTTCCGTAAACCACGCCGCTCAAGAGTATTCCCACGTTTTTCGATGGCTTGAAGTCCGCCGAATGCATTGTGGGGCAGATGCTCTCGTGCAGCTCCTGAGCTAGCGGCGTTCCATTCATTTCGCATGGGCCCTGCCGCCGCCATCGGCTTGGTGGCCTATTTCTGCGGCTTGAGTGCGGCTGCAGGCGGGCCGGCGAAATTGCGACGGGATGGTGCGCTCGATGATCCCCACCCCGCAGACTGCCAGCGCGGCTATCTCGCAGCAGCCACCCACCGCCAGCTCAGTTTCGGTGAGAGAGACGTGTGGGCCGACGAAGTCGATCATCAGACGGATCTGGACGTGGGCGTGGGAATCAGCATCGATGTGGCCGGCAGGAGAATCTCCCAGGTCCAGGCCAAAACATCCGCCCGCATCGGGGCCGCAACCGTAGCCGGTGCTCCTACCCAAGTCCTGAACCATCATTCCCTATCCGACGTCCAGGATTGGCGGGACAGCGACGAGCAAATCGTCGCTGACTTACGTAACGCGATGAAAACCGGCAGCCATACGACAGCTGCCTTACAAACCGGTGTATATGCCACTCATGTCGTCGCTGCGGCCGTCACTGCCCCACTAGCTGGCAGCGCTGCGCCGTCACTGTTGATGCGCCGCATGAACCAGATGCTCAAGGCCCTCAGTACCCGCAACCCATCTTGGGGAGTGCTCGCCATCGTCCACCGCGGAAGCATCTCAAGGCTCTCTCCATGAACATCTCGTTCGACCACAGACCACAGACCACAGGCTGAGGGTGCCAGCCGTTCAGTCGCTGCGGCGCATGCAGGCATCGGCGGCGAGCCAGCCGGTGGAAAAGGCAAGTTGGAGGTTGTAGCCGCCGGTATCTGCATCCAGATCGAGGAGCTCGCCAGCGAAATACAGGTTTCTGACCCGTTTGGATTCCATGGTTTGGGAGTCGATCTCGGAGGTGAGCACCCCACCGGCGGTGACGATGGCTTCCTTGAAGGGTCGGCAACCGGTGATGGTGAAGCGAAAGTCTTTCATGAGCAATAATATCCTGCGACGCTCAGCCAGACTGAGCTGCTGGCCTTGCTTGCTGGCGG
>CAIQXC010000424.1 GCA_903875675.1 Akkermansiaceae bacterium | reverse complement strand
GCCTCGCGTTTGAGGCGCAGCTCGCGCCATTCGTTGACGAGTTAAATGGCTAAGCTGAATTATCTATATATTTCAATAGTTTTTTGATACGGGTAGCATAATCGGGTAGCAAAATGCGTTTAATCGGGAACGAATTAAACCCGCTATGACTCGGTCGCGGCACGAGAGAATTGCACAGCGAAACACGATGCTCGGTCGAGGGGGTGGATTTCATTGCGAAAGCCCCGACTCAGCGATTTTGCAGGAGTCCCGGCCTAGACCTTCAATGTCTTCATGACCAGCGGGCCAATGGGACCGTGCTCGTCCAGTAACCGAACCAAGGCATGAAAGTTCGGAAGTTCCTGAATCTGCTCAGGCGTGAACGGCTTTTGCATCGTGAGAAGAACCCCGAGAAGTCGGCTTTCGTTGGCACCGAGAAGCCCTTTGTTGAGGTTGACGAGAATGATTCCGCCCCGATTGATCCGCTCCTCCAAGCGAAGCTCGTCGGTGGCCTGACCGATCAATTCTGAGACAAATCCTCGGTCATGATGATGATGGGGTGTCTTTCGCCGGTCCACGGGCTTTTTTTGCCAAGTTGCGCTTGTTTCCCATTCACAGCGTACGGCGGATAAGAATGTTGAATTCCCGGCCAGCGCGGGATCGCATTCTGAAATTGCCGCGTGCGGGCAGATTCAGAACAATAGTCCCCGGGAGATAGACCCTGGGGCTTTGTCCTTGTATTTGAATCTCACATTCATAGGGCAAACGTATCTCGATCGGAGAATAGGGGTATCCTGTAATGTTTAGATACATGCCGGGCAAAATGCGCTTCGTTTCCCACGCGTATCCGGTCTTGCTCTGGCTGGGGGGATTGACCTTCTTCGGGATGGATGTCTTAGTTGGTGGGATAACAGGCACAACCTCCTTTCGGGCTGCCTTCGCGGCTTCCTGGCGCTGCACTTCACGGGCTGCGTCCAGCTCCCTCTGCAATTGTTCCCGTTTCCCGGCGAAGCGTTCGGCCTTTGCAACCCCGGCTTCCCGCTGCTCCTCAAGCGAGGCCAACTCCTGCGCATGCTTTGCCTCGCGTGCTTCGCGCTCCTTGAGGGCTTCACTCGCGGCCCGTTGCTTGAGTTCGTCGGTAGCCGATTGGATCCTCGCTGCCATTTCCTTTTCCTGCTCGGCTTTGGCGTCCGCATCTTCACGCAGCCGCCGCTCTTTCTCCGCCGCCTCGCTAGACCGTTGCTGTTCCCAGTTCTGGCGAATTTTGCGAGTCACTGCGATGCTGGTGGTTCCTGAATCAGGCGTGGTCCCATTGCGATTCCAAAAACGGATGGAACCATCATCTTCCCGTGAGTAAAACAACACAGGTTTGCCATCCGGGAGCCACCAGAGGGCGGCGGCCGGATCGGATTGTTGCATCTGGACTGGCAAGCCCTGTGCATCGACTCCGCGCAGAACTTGCAGCCCATGGGGGAGCAGGCGGTAGCCGGTGACAAGGGCTATGATCAAAACAATTTTCAAGATGATGGTGGCACCGGACCGGAATGGGTTGAGACATTCCGCAACGAGGCGGAAGAACGAGGGGACCAAGGTAATTGCCAAGAGCCAGGAAAGGAGCCCATGGAGGACGTGTTCGGCCTCGACAGGTGCCCCAGCAGCCTGGGAAATACTCACGGCTTGGCCCGCAAGGTTATGATGGAGCCATGCGACCAACAGAATGTAAACAATCAGGCCAATGCCGAAGGCCACGGCAAGAATCTTGAGGGATTTTCCAGCAATGGCAGCAAGGTGGGAACGGTTCATGGGAGATGTGGGTATGAGTTGATTGTACATACGGAATATTTAGAAACGCCGTCCCCGGAAGCCCCGGATTGCCGTGACCATGCGCGTCCAGAACAAGCCGGTTTCCCAAAGGGCGAAAATCAACCCAACGAGAAAAAAGATGATGGAGAATCCAGCGCGGAGACGTGGGGAATGGCGAAAGGCGGTCATGGAATGTTGGGTGGTTAGTGGCTGTGGAATGGGGTAGTTGCGCACTGCTTCACCCAAGTCCAAGTAACCAACCCATGAAAACTTCCAGCAATGATTCGGCCGTAATTCTCCATCAATATTCCAGCCTCAAGAATTTTGGGAAATTTGAGTTGCCGGACCCATGATAGGAGGCTTACTCTCCGCCAACCATGAGTCGCCGCATCATTCTCGATCTAGCCGCGGGTGAAATCGATTCACGTTCCCCCGAGTTCAAGGATTTCCTGATGGAACTTTGCACATTCGTTGCAAGCTACAAGGAGGAATGGTTTGAGATTATGGGCGGAGATGGGAACTGGCGCACACAGGCTGCCTTGCACATGCTTGGAGTCATGTATCAAGGAGGGCCGAACGGAGGTAAGCCGCCGATCGAAGCGATTGTCGGAAGAATGAATTGCTTT
>CAIQXC010000423.1 GCA_903875675.1 Akkermansiaceae bacterium | reverse complement strand
GCAATACAAACTGGAGATCTCCGCATTAGGGCCGGTCTTGACCACTCGGCTGGACGGCACCGTGATCGATGAGTCGCGGGATGAGACACTTGCGACCGGAAGGGTTGGCTTTTACACGCCCAAGGAGAAATGGCCGCTGTTTGATTCTATCACCGTCAAGGACGGCAAGGGGCAGAAACTCCTGGCCGACGATTTCTCCGGCGATTTGTCGCAGTGGCAGTTTGCACGCACGCTTTCGTGTGTGGTGGATGGCGGCAAGCGCGACCGCCTGCTCTGGACGGGCGACCTCTATTTTGGTCAACGGAGTGTTTATTATGCCTTCGCGAATCCAATCTATATGCGGGACTCGCTCAAGATGATGGCATTCAACCAGACGCCGGAAGGTTATGTGCATGCCTCGCCTTATGCCGAGCGCAGCGTTCCACCGCTCTCGGGAGATTTCGGACCATTCCCATCCGACGAATTCGCCGCGTGGTTGGCGCCGGTCGCCTGGGATCATCTGTTATACACGGATGATGTCGAAACGCTGAAGAATGTCTATCCGGCAATCAAGCGCCTTGAGGGGTATCTTGGCGCACGGCTTGGCGAGAATGGTTTGTTTGTCCAGCGCGCCGAGACCTCGAAGCACGCGTGCAATCTTGAGCTCGGAGATGTCCGTACGCGTTCCTATATGAATATCCTGCTGTGGGGTGTCTTTAGGGATACCGCGCGGATTGCCGACAGGCTGGGCCTGGCGGATGACGCGCAGGCATCGAGGAAAAAGGCGGATGCACTCAGGAAGGCCGTCTTCGAGCGGTTCTGGGATGAGGCGAACGGATGTTTCCGCGAGGCGCTGGGGACACCCAAATCCGGTTCCGAGGCGAACGCCCTGGCTCTCTCGATGCGGTTTGTGTCACCTGACCAGGCGCTGCGGATTGCGCGGCAACTCGGGAAGAACGATCATGGCAAATTCCAAAGCCTGGCGAGCCGGGGCAGATTCGAATACGGGTTTGGCCAGTCGGCAATGCGGGCGATTTTTGATCATCACTGGCTGCATCTGCTCGATCCCAACTGGAAAGGAACGGCGACCACCTCGGAGTGCATGAACATGCTCACGCGCGGATGGGGTGACGAGTCGCACCCGGATACCGCCATTGCGACCCATTTCAGCGCATACATCCTGGGCGTGACACCCACCGCACCAGGCTTCAGCCGCTTCCAGGTGCGCCCGACGCCGGTGAAGGAAGTTACCTGGGCCAAAGGGGTGATTCCGACTCCTCACGGGCCGATCACGGCAGCTTGGGAAAATGCCGGGAAAACATTCAAGCTGGATCTATCAGTTCCGCAGGGAACACAGGCCGACGTGGTCCTGCCGCAAGGCGGGACCGTTCTGGTTAACGGCCGGCCGGGTGAAATTCAGGGACTCAGGAAAGGCACCTACGCGATCGAAGTCCGCGATCTGCCGCCCGACGCTTGGGCCGATCCATCTGAAAACAGAAAGTAAACCTCAAAGTAAAATGAAAGCAATACTGAAAGGAAGCATGGAATGAGAAAGCAACTGATAACGGGTATCGCGGTGGTGATGAGCATGTTGGCAACGGCCCGGGCAGGATACGTTGGTTGGCAGCATTCGGGTTCGATCTGGATCCTGACGACCCCGGAAGGCGCCAACCTGCCGGCAACGGCTACGGAAGAAAACTTCCCGGTTCTGGTGCGGCTCAACAAGGATGGGTTTGATTTCAGCAAGGCGAAAGCCGACGGCGATGACATCCGTTTTGCGGATGCCACCGGCACGCCTCTTGACTATCAGATAGACGAATGGGACGCGGCCGCCGGAACAGCCAGCATCTGGGTGCGCATACCGGTCATCAAGGGCAACGCACACCAGGAAATCAAAATGTTCTGGGGCAAGGCCGACGCGGTCAACGAATCCAAGGGCAAGGCCGTGTTCAACGAGTCCAACGGATATGTCTGCGTCATGCATATGACTGATCCGGTGAAGGATGAGGTCGGCGCGCTCGAAGTCAAGGATACCGGCACCACTGTCGCTGCCGGCATGATCGGCAAGAGCCGGCGGTTTGACTCGGGCAAGGGCATCAACTGCGGGGAGAACATCACCACCTTTCCCACCGGAGCGAGTCCCAACTCCTCCGAGATTTGGTTCAAGGCTGAGAAACCCAACACCCTCCCGGTTGGCTGGGGCAATGAACAGGTCCAGGGCAAGGTGACGATGATATTTGAGAGTCCGCCACATATCACGATGGATTGTTGTTTTTCAGGTGCCAACGTTCAAAGCAAGACGCGGCTGGCCATGTCCCAATGGATTCATGTGGTGCACACCTTCAAGGACGGCGAATCCAGACTCTACGTGAACGGCGTGCTCGATGGTGAGAACAAGGGTGGCAACCCGCTGAACGTGAAAAGCCCGGAAAGGATGTATATCGGCGGTTGGTATGCCAATTACCAGTTTGTCGGTGATATCGATGAAGTGCGCGTATCCAAAGTCACACGCTCCGCCGACTGGATCCGGATGTCATACGAAAATCAGAAACCCATGCAGACGCTGGTCGGCCCGCTGGTGCGGCCCGGCACGAACTTCGCGGTTTCCGAGAAAACGATCACCGTCGCGGAAGGCAAAAGCGCCACGGTGACCGCCAAGTTAGAGGGTGCGCAGAAAAGTTACTGGATCCTGAAAAAGGGCTGGCTTGAAACCATAGCCGCGGTGGACAAGCCCGGTTTCACGATTGATGCGGGCCGGGTGAGTGGCGACCAGTCAATGACCCTGATACTCCGGGCGGTCTATGCCAGTGGCGTGAAAAACATTGAGATTCCGGTCATCGTCAAGGAGGAGATCCCGGATCCGACCTTCACCTTGAAACCGCCGCCATCATGGGACGGTCGCGCGACCATCGAGATCGTGCCGCAGATTTCCAACATGAAAGAGATGCAGGCGAAAAATGTCGGCGAGCTGAAATTTGACTGGAAAGTATCGGGCCTCGCGGTGATCAAGGAAATCCAACCGGGTAAGCTGATCCTCAAGCGCGCCCAGAACAGCGGCACGATGACCGTGACGGCAAGCATCTCCAATGGAGGTGATCCGGTCACCCGGACGGCCCGGCTGGTGGTCAAGGAACCAACCAAGGATGCCTGGATTCAGAGGATCCCTGACAAGGATGAGAAGCCGGTTGATCATCAGTTTTTCGCCCGGGATGACAGGAATGAAGGAACTTTGTTTTACAACGGAACGCTGGGCGGCACCGCTGACCTGGTCTTCCTGAAGTTGTATGCCGACGACAAACCCGTCAAAACCGAAACGCAGATACCCGCCGCGGACAAGAGTTATGCCTTGTCGGTAAAGCTCAAGCCGGGATTGATCAAATACAAAGTCGAGTTCGGGACCAAGACGGGTGGCGCCGAGGTGGTGCTCCAGACCGTGACCGACCTGGTGTGTGGCGACGCCTGGCTGATAGACGGGCAGTCCAACGCGCTGGCAACGGATACCGGAGAGAAGGCGCCTGCGGATACCAGCGATTGGATCCGCAGTTATGGCGGTCCTGCCGGCGACCCAAAAGGCGAGCCGCAGAACCTGTGGTGCAATCCGGTTTGGAAAATCGAGAAAGGCGAGAAAGCGCAGCTCGGCTGGTGGGGCATGGATCTGGCAAGGCGCCTGGTGGAGCGCGACAAGATTCCGATCTTCATCGTGAATGGCGCGGTCGGCGGAACACGGATCGACCAGCACCAGCGCAATGAGGCCAATCCTGACGACCTGAATACGATTTACGGCCGGATGTTGTTGCGGGTGAAACAGGCCAAACTGACCCATGGCATCCGGGGCATACTCTGGCACCAGGGTGAGAACAACCAGGGTTCCGCCTCGCCCACCGGCGACTTCGACTGGAAGTCCTATCAGGATTATTTCCTGGAAATGTCGGCCGCCTGGAAGCAGGATTTCCCCAACCTCCAGCATTACTATATCTTCCAGATATGGCCGAACTCGTGCCTGATGGGCGGGGGCACCGGCGGCGGCGACATGATCCGTGAAAAGCAGCGGACCCTGCCGCGGCTGTTCTCCAACATGGATTGCATGTCGACCCTGGGGATCAAACCGGCCGGACCGTGCCATTATCCGCTGGCCGGCTGGTCCGAATTCGCGCGTTTGATGCAGCCGCTCATCGAACGTGACAACTATGGCAAAGCGCCCACGGCTTCCATCACCGCGCCCAATCTCAGGCAGGCATCATTCGCGGGCGGCGCGAAGGAAACCATTGCGCTTGAGTTTGATCAGCCGGTGGTCTGGAACGATTCGCTGATCAGTGAGTTCTACCCGGATGGGGCCAATGGAACGGTTGCCTCCGGCTCCGCGTCGGGAAATGTGGTCACCCTCAAACTCAAGGCGCCGGCGACCGCGAAGAAGATTACCTATATCAAGGAAACCAATTGGAGCCAGGACAGGTTGCTCATCGGGGCTAACGGAATTGCAGCGCTGACGTTTGCGGAAGTGGAAATAGTGGAAGATTAACGGACACGAGTATGCTTATCAGACAAATCTGTTATTGGACACTGCTTCTGGCAAGTGCGGCCGCCCTGCGGCAGGAGGCGACGGCTGCGACCATGGAAATGGATTTCAGCAATCCGCCCGTCGCGGCGCGGCCCTACGTATGGTGGCATTGGATGGGGTCCAACATCAGCAAGGACGGCATCACCAAGGATCTTGAAGCCATGAAGGAAGCCGGCATCGGCGGCGCGACGATTTTCCACCTCACCTCTGCGGTGACCGTCGGTGCCAAACCGACTGGCAATTGTCCCTGGCCCGAAATCACCTACCGCAGTCCGCAGTGGTGGGAAATGATGAAACACGCCGCAGCGGAGGCCGATCGCCTGGGGCTTGAACTCGGCATGCATGACTGCGTGGGATACTCGACGACCGGCGGTCCGTGGATCACTCCCGAACGCGGGATGCAACAACTGGTACGCAAGATGCAAGCCATTCAGGGCGGCAAGCAGGTTGCCATCGACCTGCCGCTCCCCGGCAGCCAAGCGGTTGACATCGGGGTGTTTGCAGTGCCTTCCGAAGGCATCATTCCGCTGGACAAAATCATCGACCTGAGTGCCAAGTCTGACGCGAAAGGCCACGTCGTCTGGGATGCCCCGGCGGGCGCATGGAACGTCTATCGTCTCGGCTACGCGTTCAGCGGGCATCAATGCACCCCGGTCCCCGACGACATGCTCAACAAGGCCTTCGAAGTGGACAAGATGTCGGTCGAACAAAACATTTATCACTGGAAGCAGGTGCTAGAACCGCTCAAGCAGAATCTGGGCCCTCTCGTAGGCAAGAGTCTCCGCCACATCCTCATCGACAGTTACGAGGCCGGCGACCAGAACTGGAACGCCCATTTTCGTGAGGAATTCAAGCGGCTGAAAGGCTACGATCCGCTACCGTGGCTGATGACCATGAACCAACTCGTCACCGAAGGCCGCAAAGAAGAGGCTCGCATCGTTGCCAGCGCGGACCAGAGTGAGCGCTTTGAATGGGATTATCATGATGTGATCAAAACACTGTTTCTGGAAGGCTTTCGCACTGGTGCCCAGGCGATTCATGCAGCGGGCATGACATTTAACTGGGAACCTTACAGCGGCCCGTTTGACATGATCGCCGGCTCGGCCTTGGCTGACACGCCGATGGGCGAATTCTGGACCGGTGGCCAAGGCGGCATTGACTATAACATCGTGGCTGCGGGCCGCGCCGCCGGACACCGTGTCATTGCTGCCGAGTCATTCACTGGCATGCCTCCACTCAGCCGGTGGAGCGAGACCCCGGCTTTTTTGAAAACCTGCAGCGACGGAACCTATGCCAGCGGTGTGAATCGCGTGGCTCTGCACCATTGGGTCCATCAGCCGTTCGATGAAAAGTATAAGCCCGGTATTGGCAT
>CAIQXC010000422.1 GCA_903875675.1 Akkermansiaceae bacterium | reverse complement strand
TGGTGAGCACGCCAGCCACCGCTGACGTGCTAGACGCGGCGGGTCATTCGGTGGGCACCACGCCCACTGGCACCATGAGCGCGCCGGTGGGTGATGAGGTCACTTTCAGGATTGAGAAGCATGGCTACCGGCCCGTCACGGTCACCGAACGAATCGGCCCCCGATCGGTGAACGAGCCACAGTCGATCTTCAAGGTGCTGGAGGTGTATTCGCCACCTCAGTTCGGTGATGCCTGGCTCGACCAGTATGGCGAGTCCTATCAACCCGTGGGCGAGGAACACGTGACTTTCGGCTTTGTGGCCGAGGAGGTTTGGAAAAAATTTGTGCAGGAGGCCAAGCGACCGGCGGAGTCGGCCGAGGTTTTGGATTTCCCGCAGAACGGGCAGGCGTCCAAAGTCGTGTTGTGCAGCGCGGAGGAAAGCGCGGGGTTTTGCAACTGGCTGCGCAGCAGTGGCATCAAGGCAGGCTTTCTCACTGAGGATCACGAGGTGCTGCCGCATTTCGAGCAATTGTTTGAGAATCCCGGCCTCAGTGCGCGGGCTCGCCGCGACGGGCTCAAGCCATTCCGGGTGACGGTGCGCAAAATCTCATACGCGAGCATCGAATTGACCACTCATCCGGCGGGTGCCGAGGTGTACTTGAATGGCGCTCCGGTGGGTTTTGCCAGCGAGACGTTGCTCATTCCCAAGGTCAAGCCCGGTGCGGTTGAGTTGATCATCGTTCGCGAGGGCTACAAGCCGGATACCGAAAAACTCACCATCAAACCCGGCCAGACGCTCCCTCTCAGCGTCAATTTGGTCGAAAATCAGACCGCCGTTTTCGGACGTTCCTGGCAAAATGGCATCGGTATGAAATTTGTGCCCATCGGCCAAGACCTGTTGGTGTCCATTTGGGAAACCCGGCTGCGCGATTACGACCTGTTCATCAAGGAAAGCCAACACCGGCCGCCACGAGTCCCCGGATTCACTCAGACGCCGGACCATCCAGTCGTGCTGGTCACCCGTGATGATGCTGTGGCATTTTGTGACTGGCTGACCCAGCGCGAACGCCAGACCGGTTCCGAGCGCATCGCAGCCTCCCAACTCTATCGCTTGCCCACCGACGTGGAATGGAGCCAAATGGTCGGCCTGGACGAAAATCTGGGCATCAGCCCGAGTTGGCGCGACGCCCGCAAAGATCGCGTGTTCCCCTGGGGCATCGAGTGGCCGCCACCACGCAAAGTCGGAAATTTCGCCGATGTCTCGGCCGCCCCGGAACCCGGCATGGCTGGCGGACGGACGATTCCCGGCTACGACGATGGCTTCGCTCAAACCGCCCCGGTAGGCTCCTTCGCGCCTAATTCCAGAGGCATCTTCGACCTGAGCGGCAATGTTTATGAATGGGTCGCGGATACCTACTCCAAGGGCGATTCTAACCGCCTGGGCGTGCTGCGAGGCGGCAGTTGGAACACCTACCAAGCCGAAAACCTCTACTCCGGATCACGCAACCCCCAGCCACCCGATTCCGCCGCAGATACCTATGGCTTCCGGGTCGTGCTGGCTAAAACCGGCCCGCCAGCCGAAGCAACACCAGCGCCGTTAGATGCCCCCCCGCCTTGACTCCCCCCTCACCTTGAATTGCCAACCCGACATCCGATATTCCCATGGTTGAAATCATCATCGATTATGAAGGCGATCTGCATTGCAGCGCTACCCACCAGCCCTCCGGCAACCGCTTGGTGACCGATGCTCCACTGGATAATAACGGCCGTGGCGCGGCCTTCTCTCCGACCGATTTGGTGGCCACCGCCGTAGGCACCTGCATGGCCACAGTGATGGGCATCGTCGCCCGGCGCAAGGATATCCCGTTGGTGGGAATGACCGTGACCGTTCGCAAATTCATGTCCGATGATCTGCCTCGTCGCATCACATGCTTGGAAGTGAACATTTGTCTGCCGTTGCCGGCGGACCACCCCGAGCGCAAAGTCTTTGAAAGTGCCGCCCGTTCCTGCCCGGTCTATCATAGCATCCACCCGGATATCGAGGTGCTCATGCACTGGCAGTGGCTCTAGCCGACTCGACGGCCCAAAGCCCCGATCCCTCACCAAGAATCCTTGAAACCCAGAATTTCGGGTGAATGATTGAAGTTGCTGCTCGGGAGACGTGCCAGG
>CAIQXC010000421.1 GCA_903875675.1 Akkermansiaceae bacterium | reverse complement strand
TCTCCTATCAATTCGATTTGAAGGAAGGATCCGTCCGTGAATCCAATTTCAAGTGGACCAAGGTCCTCGTCATTCTCAGTCCCATCAATCAGCATATCGCCGCGAACAATGGTCATAATGGTTTTGCCAATTGCTAACGTGATGTCAGGGTCATCTTGCATGATTGTATTCTTCGTCGTCTAACAGTGTAATTAGTACGGGATTGAGGTTGGCCCAGAAACGGTGGGTTGTCGAGGCGAAAAGTCGGAGTTTTTGCCAAGTTATTGGAAACCAAAGGCTTGGGTGTTTGCAACCGATGGTTGATGATTTGGGTAGCCTAATGAAATGAGGAGATTTCTGGGGCATTCCGTTTTCTGGATATTCAGGCTAATGAGGGGTGATGATCACCGATGGTTGAAGGCTTCTCCCCCTGTAGGATTTCCCAAAAAGCGAGCTTGAAGTGAGCCCTGCGCCAATCAAGCGCACATCAGCAATCGGAATTCATCAATCATCAATCAATCTCTTTACCAAAATCCTCTTTTCTCCATTTTCAGAAAGAAATCTCGCGCAAAGCCGCCAAGGCGCAAAGTAAGATGACCATGAATTGAGGCCCCCCTCCTTTGCGTCTTTGCGCCCTTTGCGCGAGGCAATCTTCTCTTCCTCTCCTCTTCTCTTGCGTTCTTGTGTCTTGCAGTCTTGTGTCTTCTCTCATCATCCGTCTTATCCGTCTTATCAGCGGTTCAAACCTCTTCCTCTTCTCTTCTCTAGGGTTCTTCTCTTGTGTCTTGTGTCTTGTGTCTTGCAGTCTTGTGTCTTGTGTCTTGCAGTCTTGTTAGCATTTCACAGCAATTTCCCATTGACGTTCTGATTTCACAACGAAATCAATCGCACCTCGCCTGTTGCGCTTCTGTTAATCCCCTCAATACTATGAATCCTCTTGCCGCCATCGCCGCCGCCTTCATTGCCCTCCAGACCGATCTCCGCACCCGTTTCAACGCGGCCTTGGGCAAGCTCCCGCCACTCGGCCTCGCTTCCCTCGCCGCCGTGGGCATCACCCAGTTGGCGTGCCCCCTCGGCTTCGCCTCTCTTCTGGCCGTCTCGCTCGACGATGCCGGGTCCACCGAGTTCGCCGCCCGTCTCGCGGTCCTTCAGGAATCCGCTCCGGTCGCCGTGCCTATTGCCGCTGCCGGTGTGCCCGCTCCCAAGCCTGCCACCATCGCCACTGTTCTACCTGCCGCTCCTGCTGAATCCACACCCGCCCGCAAATCCGTCTTTATCTGATCCCTCTCCTCCGTCTAACGTCTCTTCCATCAACTAACAAAATCTAACTACCTACTGCCATGGCCATGTTCCGCTTTGCAAAGCAAGAATCCCGGGAACGGAAATATCCTCATCCAGTTCATCCCAGCGAAGAGCATAGCCATCGAAAAGACGGGGATTCTGTCGTTAGGTCGTATTCTTTGTTTTTCGCGGCTCCTCGTCAGCAGCCGAGCAGCATCGGCGAGAGTTGAGCGAGCCAGGCAGCAAAATCATCGGCAGTAGGGGTGGCTGGCAGACGCTCAGGCTGAAGCAAGTTCCAGCGGAACACGAGCTTGTAACCGTCCCAGGTGCCAACAGCACCGCAATCCTGCATCCATTTCGCAGCGCGACGGTTGTCATGCAACGTGTAGGCGACCAGTTGTTCAACGTCGGCCCGCAAGGCAGTGAGCCACATCACCGCCAACAACAACGTGCCAATCCCCCGGCGCTGGTCGGCGTCGAGCACCATCGCGGAGATTTCCGCCTCGGCGGGATCGGCAGCATTGCGCCACCAACTCGCCCCACCCACACCGGGAAACCCGCGGGCTGGGTCTAAGACCACCCAGGTCAGATGCTTTTGCGGATTTTGCTCGATCAACCGGTCCAACATAGCGGCGCCGAGCAACTCACCGACGGGCGTCCAAAACCGCTGGTAGCGGCCCTCGGGCGAGAGTCGGCGATAGGCTTCTGCGACCGCCGGGCGGTCCTCTTCGAGCAGGGCCCGCACGATCACCGGAGTGCCGTCGCGCAGAGCGAGTTCGAGGCGCTCAACCATCACGTTAGATCAATCCTTGCTCGCGGAGTTGCTCGTCCACTTCGTCGTGATCGGGCAGACCGTCGCCGCCGTCACGAATCCGCTGGATTTGCCGACGCACCCCGTAACGACTGCGCGGACCGGTGACTAGATCCGCAACCCCATCGACCACAAAGGGCAAAATGGCCAGGATGCCGAGCACACCGAGGCCCACGCCGACACCGCGCCGCGCATTGCGGTGCATCAAATCACTGAGCAAGAGGCCAGCGGCAGCTCCAAACAATGCGGGGGCCGCCAAGGCGCTGGCTTCAATCCATTGGGGGGTCAGGTCCGAACGATCATCTTCCATGGCCCACTTATAGCCAGTGAGCGGCCCGCCGACAACCCTGGAAAATAAAATGCGTGGGATTCGCGCTTTTCTGCGTGGTATTTTTCCTCTAGACTGGTGCCCGCCATGGCCAATTTGGAAAACACCTACGCACTCATTCTCGCCGGAGGCTCCGGCACCCGCTTCTGGCCGTTGAGCCGCAACGCACGTCCCAAGCAATTGCTCGACCTCTTCGGCGAGGGCACCCTGCTCGAGCAAACGATTGGCCGCCTCGAGGGGCTCGTCCCGCCTGAAAACATCCTCATTTTAACCAACGCCCTGCAGGAAGCCGCCGTGCGGGAGATTGCCCACATGCTGCCCTCCGCCAATATTGTGGCCGAACCGGCCAAGCGCGACACCGCCCCGGCCGTGGCCCTGGGCATCGGCCTGATCGCTGCACGCAACCCGCAGGCACTGATGATGGTGCTGCCATCCGACCAACTCATCGGCAACATCCCCGCCTATCAATCCGTGATGCGCGACGCCCTTGCCTCCGCCGAGCACTCCGACGGCTTGGTGACCGTCGGCATCCGCCCGACGTGGGCCTGCCCGTCCTACGGCTATATCGAACGCGGAGAACCGGCCACCATTCCCGGCCTCAGCGTTGCGCATTCACCGTGCGAGGTGAAACGCTTCCGTGAAAAGCCCGACGCCCATCTCGCCGCCCAATTCCTTGCCACCGGCGGCTTCACCTGGAACGCCGGCATGTTCGTCTGGGCGCTGCCCACCGTCATCCAACAGCTCAGCTGTCACGCGCCGGAACTCGCCGGCTTCATCGCCGAACTGCGCAATTCCTCAGATATCCCCTCCACCATCGCCTCCCAATTCCCTCGCCTCGCCCCCATTTCCATCGATTACGCATTGATGGAAAAAGCCGCCCGAGTCCTCAATATTGAGGCCGACTTCGACTGGGATGACGTCGGCTCTTGGCTGTCGATCGCCAAATACCTGGATCTAACCGCCATTGAAAATCGTGCCAACGAGCCGTTCACCCAGCTCGTTTCCAGCAACAACATCATCTTTAACGCCCGCCAAGGCACCCGCATTGCGCTGCTGGGCGTCAATGATTTGATCGTGGTGCAAACGGCCGACGCGCTGCTCATCGCCAACCGTCACGAGGCCGACTCCATCAAGAAACTCACCGATCTGCTCCCGCCGGAATTGTTGTAGGCAGATGCATGCACCATCTCTCATCCACCCGGCGCTGGGCATTGATCATGGCGACGCGCGGGTCGGCATTGCCGCCACCGATGACTTCGGCATCCTCGCCTATCCGGTCGAGACGATCGACACCGCAGCGCGAGATCCGGTCGCTTGCATCGGCGAATTGGCAGAACGCCGCGGCTCCCGGACGTTGGTGCTGGGCCTGCCCTTCCGCTTGGACGGCAGTGAAGGGAGCGCCGCCGCCAAGGTGAGGGCCTTCGCCGCCCGGCTCCACCTGCGGCTTCCCGACATCCCGCTGGTATTCATCGATGAAACCCTAACCACCACGAGCGCCGCAGCCAAGCTTCAGCAAGCTGGCCGCAAGGCCCGCAGCCACAAACCCATCATCGATCAGGCCGCCGCCGTCGAGATTCTCAATCTTTGGATGAATGAGGGCGCGCTCCAGCCATAAGTAGCTCGCCAAGCCTGCAAGGTCGCGGGGCCTCCAGGCTCACAGCTCGACGAGCTTCTCCTTGATGGCATAAGCCACCAAACTGGCGGTATTGTGGCAGTTGGTTTTAGCCAGAATATTGGCTCGATGGCTGTCAACGGTGCGTTTGCTCAAGACCAAGGCGGTGGCGATCTTCTGGGTTGACATCCCCTTGCAGATTAGCACCAAAATTTCCTTTTCGCGCTCGGACAAAGGCGAATCCGGGGCTGATTTCGCGGGGGCGTTTTTGAGTGAAGTCACCAAATTCATCAGCAGTTCGCGTGAAAAGTAGGTTCCGCCTTCGACCACCGTTTCGAGCGCCAATTTCACTTCCGCAAAATCCGAGTTCTTCAACAAAAACCCCTTCACGCCGGTCTCCACCATCTTGAAGTAATAGCTCTGCTCGCCATACATGCTGATGGTGATGATCCGCAGGTCCGGATACTGCAGCAATGCCAGCCTCGCAGCCTCAATCCCGTCCATCTCCGGCATCGCTATGTCCAGCATCACAATGTCCGGCCGCCCCTGCTCCAGCAAATCCAAAAATTCGTGCCCGTTGGACGCCTCGCCGCTCACCTCAAAACACTCCAACCCATCAACCAGCATCCGCAAGCCCTTCCTGAATAACTTGTGATCATCCACTAGCAACACCTTGTGTTTCATGAAATTTTTTCTATTGGAGAAATGTTCCGGATTATTACCTAGCACCAGCCGTGATGGCTCGCTGCATGTATTTACGCAACTTAGTCCGCACTAGCAAGTAAAAAATGTGGATTTTTTCGTCAGAGTCGATTCATTGGAATGGATGTGGCCGAGTCAAGAAAGCGGGGATCTGGTGAAACGAAGGTCTTTGGGAGATGGGAACATGGAAATACCCTGGGGCAGTAGGTACAGTTTTCGGCTCTGTCAGGGGTCCGCATTATCGATCATTCTCATTCTCTAGCGGTGGCATTTTTGCCCGGGCTCGACACCCAATCCTGTTCAAATATGTGACTCAATTGAGAAAGGAGGTTAGGCATCCTGCCTGTCATGGACGACGGGCTTCCAGCCTATCGTTTCAAGCGCAGACAGGCGGGACGCGCTGTTGTCCGATCACAGGGCGCTCAATTGAGCGTATTGGCCGTCTGTGCTGCTGCTATCCAAGAGGAGGTGGGCGGCGGCGGCGGCGGGCACTTGGTTGGAGGCGACCTTGCGCTCCAACTCTGGCAGAAGTTGCTGGACTCTGGGGTCGCGGAAGAAGCGCTGGCGCAGTTCTTCCTCGATCATGGCGTGCATCCAAGCGACGGACTGGCGCTCGCGGCGAGCGGCAAATACGCCGGACTTGCGGGTGACCTGCTCGAATTCGTCGATGACGCGCCACAACTCCGAGAGGGTTGAGGGAATGAGAGCGGAGCAGGTGGTGCAGCGGGTTTTCCAACCTGGGGTGGCCGCTTGGAGCATGCCAAGGACACGGTTGGATTCGGCGGCGGCCAGATTGGCCCGTTGGAGGTTATCGCCGTCGGCCTTGTTTACAGCGAGCATATCGGCGATCTCGATAACCCCCTTTTTCATGCCTTGCAGTTCGTCGCCGGCACCGGCAAGCATGAGCAGAAGGAAAAAATCCACCATGGAGCGCACCGTCACCTCATTTTGGCCGACGCCGACGGTTTCGACCACGATGACGTCGAAGCCAGCGGCCTCACAGAGCAACATCGTCTCGCGGCTTTTGCGGGCGACACCGCCCAACGACCCACTGGAGGGCGATGGGCGGATGAATGCCTGCGGGTGGCGCACGAGATTTTCCATGCGGGTTTTGTCGCCGAGGATGCTGCCACCGGTGACGCTGCTGGAGGGGTCGACGGCAAGCACGGCGAGGCGGTGGCCCTGGTCGCAGAGCCAGCAGCCGAGGTTTTCGATGAGGGTACTCTTGCCGGCGCCGGGCACGCCGGTGATGCCCACACGCAACGAGCGACCGGTGTGGGGCAGCAGGCGGGTGAGGAGTTGTTGGGCCAGCGCCTGATGGGCCGGGTGGTGGCTTTCCACCAAGGTGATGGCCCGCGAAAGAATGCCTATATCGGCCGCCAACACGCCATGAGTGTACTCGTCAAGGCTGAGATTGCGGCGTCTGGCGGGTTGATGCCCAGCCGAGGGAGCCCCGGCAGGCGCAACCCCTGCCATCACGCGACAGGCAAACTTTGGGTCGTGCTCCGATCCCAGCGGCACCCAGTCGGGCAGCACAGCCCCCGCAGCGCAGGCACAATTGGGCTCCGGGGTTGGGCGGGAGGGGTCGCTATTGGAAACGCGATTCATGGGATGAGCAAAGGATTCGCGGATGAATGGAAAACCCTCTGACCACGCAGTACGCGGATTTGCCCGATTGTTCAAGGGTTTGCTCTTCGGCTTCATCGTGCCTCCGGACAATCATGGGCAACTAGGCATCTAGCGACGCCTATACGCGAGACGGATCGGCGTTGTTGGGAACGCCGCTGCTCTCCCGGTTGAGCCAAAGCGGCGTGGCGGGCGCTGCCCCATAAGCGCTAACTTAACCCAGCGTATGAAGAAATGAGCAAGCGTGGTGACTGCAAAAATTTTCCATTGCCTTCTGATTGATGATTGCTGAGTGATAATTTTTTTGATTTTTGGTGAGACATCATGACACCTCAAAGACTCGAAGAATGCCGAGTGTGATGAACTCATCGCGATTTTCGTGAGCCCCACAAAAACGGCTGGAGCGAAAGCCCATTGACCCATCAAAAATCAGCAATCGTCAGTCGTCAATCATCAATCAAATTGTGGAGCTCATGTTTTTTAGATGCCTCTCTTTCGAGTCTTACTTGGTTAAGTTAGCGCTTATGGGGCTCCGCCCCTTACCGCCGCACTCCATCCAGTGGCGGCTCAAATTCAGCGTCTGTCTTGCCGTGCTTTGGCGATTGCACTGCGCTGATCCCATGTCAGACTGCCGCCAGCCAACCGATGACCACCGAGACCTTGCAACAAGACATCGCCGCCACCAGCGGCTGGATCCAGGACGTGAAAGACGAGATGGCACGCGTGCTCGTCGGGCAGGCCGATCTGGTGGACCGGCTGCTTATCGGGCTACTTTGCAATGGCCACATTTTGCTCGAAGGGGTGCCGGGGCTGGCCAAGACCCTCGCCGTCAAAGCCCTCTCCGGCTCGTTGCACGCCAGCTTTGCACGCTTCCAATTCACCCCGGACCTGTTGCCGGCCGACTTGGTGGGAACCATGGTCTATCACCCACAGGGCACCCGCTTCGAGCCCAAGCTCGGGCCAATTTTCAACAACCTGATCCTCGCCGACGAAATCAACCGGGCCCCCGCCAAAGTCCAGAGCGCCTTGTTAGAGGCGATGCAGGAGCGCCAGGTGACCCTCGGCGACCGCTCCTATCCTCTGCCGCAGCCGTTTCTGGTGCTTGCCACCCAAAATCCGATCGACCAAGAGGGGACCTACCAACTTCCGGAGGCCCAGCTCGACCGCTTCCTGCTCAAAGTGACCGTGGGTTACCCCAGCAAGGATGAGGAACTCAAGATCCTCGACCGGATGGCCACCTCGGCCCCACCC
>CAIQXC010000420.1 GCA_903875675.1 Akkermansiaceae bacterium | reverse complement strand
TTTTCGAACTCGCTTTCGGCGTGGGCCTTGGCGACTTCCGCGGTCACTTTGCCAGCATCTTGTAAAATTTCACGATCCCAGAGCTGGAGGAATCCGCTCAGGCGTTTCTCCCAGTCCTCCATGGTCATCGGGATTTTGCGCATGGCCTGCATTTCGGCCATGTCGAGGTAGGCGGCGATGATCGCTTGCAGGCTGTAGTGCTTCGTCTGGTAGCCTTTGCCGTCGGCGGCAGTGGTTAAGTATTGCTTAACCACTGAAGCTTCCTCCAACTCATTGTCGCTGAAAATGTGCTTCAGGTGCTGGTTGATGGCGGGGATGGAGACATCGTAAAGGGCCGCCATCATCTTCTGCGTGAGCCAGACGTTTTCATCTTCGTAACGCATTTCAACGCTGGCCTGCGAGTCGCCTCCGGCGGCCACAAAGGTCAGGTATTCCGCCGCCGAAGAGCGAACCAGCGAGACTTCGGCTGGCTTTTTGGCGCGAGCGCCGGGGGGCGTCTGCTTGTTGCTCATGGAGTGCCTCCTTCTAGGTCGTGGGTGATTTGTTCGAGACCGAGGAACTCCAACACGAGCGGGTTCTTGATGAGATCGGCGGGTTTTTCCACGATCTGCCCCTCGGTGGCGAGGCGGCGGATTTCTTCCTTGTCCCGGCTGAGGGCGAGGCGCTGGTAGAGGGAGCTGGCAATCTGGCGCTCAAGCTCGCGCACGCTCCATTGGTTGGCAGTGGCCTCGATCTCGTAGAAGCGGCGCTCGTCCGGGGATTCGATGGTGAGAAGTTCGACGTAGTGGGACCAGCCGAGGGTGAAGCTGCGGATGATGTGGTCGATGGATTTGACCAGCCGAGGGGGAAGCGGTTGGGGAGTGTCTCCATCATTTTGTGACTTGGCAGGGTAGCCCGCTGGATTTCCGTCGAAATCCGAGACAGTGTCTCGGATTTTTGCGGCGCATCCGGGAGGGAAATCCGGGACGGTGCCTCGGAAATCTCCGTGTGGAGGATTTCCGAGCGGAAGTGGATGAAGAAGCGGCGCATCAATTCCAGGTTATCCACCGAAAATCCACGGCCTGCCGCCGTCTTCAACGCGGAGGACAATGCCTTGAGGGTTTGTTTGCCGTAACTGGCACGGTCCTCGCCTTCTTGCTCGAAATGTACGATATAGAGGCCGAGGAGAAAATTGCGTGCGGCGAGGTGGGTGTTGATGGTGCGACCGGCGGCGGCGACGAAGTGCCGCTGCGTATCGCTGCAAAGGGTGACGAGTTGGTCGAAGTTCATGCTTTCACCCCCATTTTTTCCAGATGAGCTGCGACTTTGGCGGCGAGTTGTTCCACCTCGTCCACGATCTGCGGGAGCGGGGCGGCGTAGCGGTCGGCGAGCAGGCGGATGCGACCGGTGAGCGTCTGGGAGACGCGGTCGAGTTCGCCCTGCACGGCGGCGGCGAGAGTGGCGAGCCACTTGTCGTCCACGACGAG
The DNA here is from genome assembly GCA_903875675.1 of Akkermansiaceae bacterium. GTDB lineage: Bacteria > Verrucomicrobiota > Verrucomicrobiia > Verrucomicrobiales > Akkermansiaceae > Luteolibacter. The sequence goes on along the minus strand of CAIQXC010000420.1, from coordinate 4,039 downwards.
GGTTTTGATTTCGTCTTCGGTGAGTTGGCCGTATTTGGCGAAGACCTTGGTGATGAGGGCTTCTTGCGCGGCTTTGAGCTTGGTGCTGAGATCTGTCGCCTGTTCCGTGAGTTTGAGGTAGGCTTGGAGCACCTTGCGTTCGTCGGCGGCGTCCGGGTCTTTTTTGATATCTTTGAGGCGTGCGGCTGCGGAGACTTTGGTGAGTTTGTCCTTGTCGTTCCGGGCATCGGCTAACAGTCCGTCGTCGCCGCCGTGTTCCTCTGCCATTTCCTCCAGTTCCTGTTCCAAGGCGGCGACTTCCGCTTCCATGGCCTCGATGGCGGCTTGGTCCTTGGGATGGTAGCGGGCGATGACGAGGACGGGCGGGATCAGCTCGGCGGTGTATTTCTTCTTGCCGATGGCGAAGTCGGGCTTGGTTTTGGATTTGTTCTTCTTGTCGTCGATGATGAGCTGGGGCTGGGCGGCCTTTTTCCAGCCGTTGCCAGAGATAAGGTAGCAGTCGTCCTGCATGGTTTCTTCCCAATAGTCCATGAGGTGCTGATAGACATCGTAGGCATCGAGCAGCGGGGCTTTCTGGAAGGTGGCGAGCAGATCTTCGGAGATGGTTCCGATGAGGGCCTTGGGCGGACTGTCCTGGGTGAGTCCCCTGAGCGACGGGGTAGATGCCTTTTTCCACTTTGCGAAGAGTTTGGTTGCGGATTCGTTGAAGGAGGTGAACTCGCTATGCCCGAAGATGGTTGTCTTGATGTCCGCCGCAGGAATGCGGAGCTGGCTGCAACCGCGATGGGCGGTTTTCTTGAACAAGGCGGCACGCACAGCGGGGAGTACGTCCCAGTAGGCTTGAAGGGCATCAATGTCGCGTTCGGGAATGCCGCCGCGCAGGTGGGCGGTGAGGTCCTGGATGTCTTCGGCCTCGGTGCTGTCGATGTAGCGCGGGAGGTTGAGGTTGTAGTCGTTTTTTGCGTCGGCGATTTCGGTGACTGGAACCATGCGGGAGTAACCGGGGATTTCCTGTTGGCGGTTGAAGGTGTCCACGATGCGGTGGATGTCCTGCTCGCGGAGGCGGTTTTTCGGGCCATCCTTGCGGAAGCCCTTGGAGGCGTCGATCAGGAAGATGCCCTTGCGGGCCTGGGCGTGTTCTTTGTCGATGACGATGATGCAGGCCGGGATGCCAGTGCCGTAGAAGAGGTTGGCGGGCAGGCCGATGATGCCCTTGATGATGCCGCGCCGGATGAGGTTCTTGCGGATGACGGCCTCGGCATTTCCACGGAACAGCACGCCGTGCGGCAGGATGCAGGCCCCCTTGCCGGTGCTCTTGAGCGAGCGGATGATGTGGAGGAGGTAGGCGTAATCGCCTTGTTTGTCCGGTGGCACGCCGTAGCCGGTGAAGCGCTGGAACGTATCGTGCTCGGGATCGAGTCCGGTGGACCAGCGTTTGTCGGAGAAAGGGGGATTGGCGGCGGCGTAGTCGAAGGTCTTGAGCGAGTCGCCGTCAAGGAAGAGCGGATTGGAGAGGGTGTTGCCCTGCTTGATTTCCGCCGTGGCGCAGTCGTGCAGGATCATGTTCATGCGGGCGAGGCCGGCGGTGGAGGAATCCTTTTCCTGTCCGTAGAGGGTGATGCGCACGCCTTTGCCGTGGAGGGCGATGTGGGCGAGCTTCAGCAGCAGCGACGCGGAGCCGCAGGTGGGGTCGTAGGCGGTGGTGCTGGCTTTTACGTCCGCCTTGTCGATGCCGAGGATGAGCGCGAGGACGAGGCTGACCTCGGACGGGGTGAGGAACTGGCCCTTGCTCTTGCCGCTCTCGGTGGCGAAGTGGCGCATGAGGTATTCGTAGGCGTCGCCGAGCAGGTCGTCGCCATCGGCGCGGTTTTTCGAGAAATCGAGAGCGGGGTTTTCGAAGATGGAGATCAGGTTGGTGAGGCGGTCCACCATTTCCTTGCCGCTGCCGAGTTTGTTGGCGTCGTTGAAGTCGGCGAAGTCCGCCTGGGAGAGCTGCGGGTTGGACTTGGCGAGCGGGCCGAGGATCTTCTTGTTGATGTCGTCGCCGATGGAGGGTTTGCCCTTGAGGGCGACCATGTCGGTGAAGCTGGACCCGGGCGGGATGGTGATGGGGGCGAACTTTTTCCCGGCGTATTTGTCGCTGATGTATTTCAGGAACAGCAGGACGAGCACGTAGTCCTTGTATTGGCTGGCGTCCATCCCGCCGCGGAGTTCGTCGCAGGACTGCCAGAGGGAGGAGTAGAGTTCGGATTTCTTGATGGCCATGGGGTGGGATCGTCGTGCTTGAAACGCACTGCTCGGATGGAAATATTCCGATATTTCAGGACGCGACGCATTTCAGCAGATCGATGACCGGTCGGCAAGGGGTAAGGCTGGTGCTGGTGGTGCTGGCCATATATACCGGGTTTTCAGCCCTCGAACATCATCATGGCGCGTGACCTTGGGCGTTGCCCAAGGCTATCATAGGATGGGCCGTTGGCCCGGAAATCCAAATCTGGAAAAATGTGCCAAATGAATTTCCTCCGGGATCTGGAACTGTGAACCCGAGGCGCTTTTGAGGTCGAACACTGAATTCTGGGTCTTACGGCACTGGCTTCAAGCGCAGATAGTCCAGTCCTAACATCCAGGCTTTGGCTGCCTTGGCATTGGCTCCGGTGATCGTGGCGGAAAACTCGTTAGTTCCGCCCTTCAACTCAAACACGCCGAGGTCGATTTCTTTGCCGACTTGGACGTGGTCGTTGTAAAAATCGACGGGTGCACCGGCGTTGCGGCCATTGACCGTGAGTTGATGGATGCCATAGTCCGGGGCATATAGAAACCGTGCCAATACCTGAAACTTGCCTGCTGCGGGTGCGGGTAGCGCCAGCGTCAGCGAGTCTCCGGGCTTCATGCCTGCGTGCCACCAGAGGTGCCGTCCGGCGCTCGTCCCATCCCATTCCTGAGGCTCCGCCGAACCGGTCACATGGAGAATCTTGAGCGATTCGCCCTCAATGGCCCCTTCGACGTGAGGACTGACATAGGCGATGAGCGGACGCACCACCAGATCCTCGGCAGCGGGCAATGGAAATCGATCGGCCGAGCCGGCCTGGGCATACCAGTAGGAGACGACGGCCATGTTTACTTTGCAAAGTTTTTGCCAGTGCCAAAGTTCCATATCGAACTTGAAGTCCTTGGTGAATGGAATCCGGTCGAGTATGTGGAAGCGGTTTACGCTGGTGCGACCGTAGTTGCCAGGCCCATCACAGCGCGACTGGGAATGGTAGGCATGGGTGAAAAGTCCGGGCCAGCACCAGGCGTAGCCATAGTAATCCTCCGTGCCAGTGCCGAAGTGACTCGGAAACGCCTCGCCATCCACATAGATCTTCTCGTCGCCTTCGCCCCACCAGTCTTTCACGGGATTGTCGATCGCAAAGGAGACCCCGGCAAATACACCCTTGCCAGTTGTTGTTAGATAGTTCCAGTCCTGCATCGGGCGGGTTGGCACGTCGAATTGGGCGCGCCACTTCGCATGAAAATACATCGAGGAAGACAGCCATGGGTAATCGGCAAGGCTCACTTCACCATTCAGGCTAAGCGGATCCTTGCCGGTATTGGTCAGTTCGATCTCTGCCGATTCGCGGAACGGCATGAACCAATGACAATCCATGTCGCCCTCAGCGCTCATGCCCAAAGGCAGGGTGGAAAAGGGGTTGATCCCCGGGGCGCTGCCAAAGAAATCGCCAAGAGGCGCCACCACCGAGAGGTTGCCATCGAAGGTGATCTTGAGCAGCACCGCACGCAGGGCCGCCTCGCGATCCTTGGCAGTTAGGCGCACCAAGGCCCGCGTGATGGCTTTGGCTCCTTTGAACTCGTGACGGGTGGACTCTCCAGGCTGCAACTGCAGCTCAAAGGGCGTGGTGGTGTCCGCGTCTCTCCGGCCATTCCCCCGGGGGGCTGCTAGATGCGCTGCGACCTGATTGATCCGATCGGCCAGTGTTTTGAGCTGACCCGAGTTAAACGATTCGACAGGGGTACCAGCCTGATAGGTGCGGTAATTGAC
>CAIQXC010000419.1 GCA_903875675.1 Akkermansiaceae bacterium | reverse complement strand
GCCCTGTGGCCTATGCGATTCCCTGTGTACGCTTCAATTATGCTGTTTCCCCATCCTTCGGCCTCCAAGGCAGCCTCAGGGTTCATGTTGTTAACGCGGTGCCTCCCGCGAATTTCCAATGGGTTAGCTAACATACCTGCAACACTCGGTAGTTTCTACTGGCTAGGTTTTGAAACATCAGATCTTTCATCTGATAAGAAGCGCCTTGCTTTCTCGGCGCACAACGTGGAGCCCTGCCGCCGGGCGAAGGCAGGGTGATTGAGGTGAAACAATGCAGCTCATGCCGGTCGGCAGCGGCGATTCGGTCTGATTGGTTTTAGGGCGATGTTCCCAGACGAATCCAAACGCCTGGGTATCCCTTCCGAAGCGTGTCCTTTATTGCCCGTGCGGTCGTCAATGCTGAAGCGGGCGATACAATCTTGATGTAATATACATTGAAATCTTGGTAAAACAGGTCACACTCAAGCAGGCCGGTCGATGCTTGAAATTCGTATTGCGCTGCCCCGTTCGGAAATCCTAGCCATCCACCCCCTTTAGGTCCTTCGCGAACCAAATGCCGCAAAATATTCGCTACCGGATCATGCGTGCCTGTCGGCATCCTCTCAGATACCAGACGAATGCCACTATGATTAATCTCTCGAATCGTTGAGCACACGTGGTTCAATTCAGCGGTGCGAGGCCAATACAAGCAGCAACCGGCGCTGATCAAAATGATGCAGGCCGACAGGAGAATTCGAGTGAATATTGTTGGCTTATGTCTCATTCTATTGACCGAACGTTCATATGCATGCACCCGGTCTTTGGATAAGAGCCGAGGCGAATTTGTGTAGCTGTGACGGGTTGCATGCCATGTCTTGTTAGCCTATTGTCTTTCCTCGGCTGTCAGCGTTGGGCGTCAGTTTCAGCTTTCCGTTCTGGCATGCCACGTATGGATGTCCAATACTCTTCACGAACATCGTCATCAATTAGTATCGGAACTCGCTCTCCATACAGCCGGTCACCCCCCCTTTTCTTTGGCCCAGTAATCCAGTATTCATCTCCGGTCGCTTGATCAAAATAGTTGGACTTGAAACCGCCTCCTACAATCCGTCGGAAAATTTGGCCGCAATAAAATATCGTTCGTCCGGTCTTGTTGAAGGTGACTCGTCCGATCCTAGCATTCCCAGTCAATGATCCGGCTTTCCGTTCGATATACATGATCCGACTCTTGCCCCCGGGGAGTGCTGTGGATGGAAAATCTCTGACTGATCGCGATATTCCATCGAATATCGAGCGCATTCGCATTTCTTGGACTGTCATGGTGGGATATTCCTTCTTGGCTAACAGTGTAATTAGTACGGGCTTGAGGGTGGCCCAGAAACGGAGTTTTGTCGAGTAGAAATGTTGTATAGTTTCACAAACGGTTGAAAGCTAAAGAGTTGCAGGTTTGTAACCGATGGTTTATGACTAGGGAAACCGAATGAAAAGCAGGGGCATTTTGGGGCTTTGGGGTTTCTGGATATTCCGGCTAATGAGGGGTGATTATCACCGACGGCTAAATACTTCCCCCACGGAAGGTTCGATGGAATTGTTCTTGAGCGGGTGGCAGAGCAGGCTGGTATTGATGGCGAGCATGGGTTCTGAGCCCTGCATGCAGGGGTTGTTATATAATACTCGTACATGCCGGACACCGGGTTGTACTGTTTGAAGATAGTAACCATTCCCGTTCGGGAAGGATATAGAATCAATCCTTGCCGGTCGTGACGGAGACGCCCAGTGCGGGACCGCCATCGGTGGCACGCAGGCTCATGCAAGCTCCCCAGCCTTGGGTGTATTGGACGATTTTGCACAACACGGTGTTGTCGCCCGGTTTGAGTATGCCACGGAAGGAGTCGTCATTGGGTTTGATCGGGCGCTGGGCGTTCTTGGAATGAATCAATTCCCCGTTTAGCCAAACCTTGATGGAGTCGTCGCTGCCGGTGCCAAATTGCACGTCCTGCCCCTTCACGGAATGAAGCGTGGCTTTCATATATGCAACGCGCTGCTCGCCTCCGAAGACATGGGCCAGATCTGCGGCGTAAACGCCATTGGCAGAGGCTTTCAATGTGAGCGGCCTCCAATCAACTTTCTCAGCACTATTCTCCGGGCCGAAAGCATCATCGAAGATCGAGCCACCAGCCTTGGCCAAATAAGGTCCGCTGACTTTCCATGAGGCAATGAAGTCGGCGGTTGTGCCAAGGCCGTTGAAATACTCCAAAGTCTGCTGGGCGGCCGAGGCGATCGCCTTGTCAGAGTCCTTGGCGAGTGTGGCAAGCGCTTCCTTCAACTCCGGAGTTTGTACTAACGGCAGCAGGGGCAGCAGCTCAGCCCTCCCGGGGCCGCTGCTTTTTACCAGTACTGACAAGATATCCATCTGGCAGGCCGCTTCGTCTTTCGCACGCCTGCAAATCGCCTTGATCGCCCGCCCCATTGCCGACTGGGTAACCGGGTCGGAAACTTTGACGAGGGCCTTCACTGCCGGGATCAATAGTTCGCGCCCCCCTTCAGTCTCCACCTTCTTGATCTTGTCCAAACTCGCCATCAGATCGAGTTTTGTCAGAAGTTCCCGCTGGGTCGCACTCCTGCCGCCTTCAGCGAGCTGGCGCATCCAGGCCAAGATGGCTGGCTTATCGGTGAACGACCATGCATGCAGCGACAATTCCTCGAGCACGTTGGCTTGATAGGGGGGCGCAAGGTCCCCGTACATCTTTATCGCGGCGGCGAGAGCTGGCTCGTGGATCTTGGCATAGCGGTCTCGAAGCAGGCGCAGGGTGCCAAAGATCCGCTGATAGATCAACGGACTTTCATGCCACTGTTTAAGAGTCGCTAGCGTATCGGGAACATAGGAATTGCAATAGGAAACCGGCGACGGCTTGCCGGGCTGGCTCACGCGAACCACTCCATCTCCCTCGCCAGTGGCTTTCCCGTTTCTCACTCGAAAGCGGAGGCGGTTCGGACCGGCCTGCTGTGTCACTGGTGTCCAGGTCAACTCGCCGGTATCGCAGTCCAGGGATGCCCCATCGGGGAGAGCGACCGCCTCAAAAAGCAGATGGCCGCCGCCCCCGGCAGTTGCCTTGAGCCGCTCGGTCATCCGCTTGCCGACGACGGCATCGATGGTCTCCAGCGGCTGAATCTCCACACCGGCTGCCGCGCCTTCACCAGGCACCACATCCATCTGCATGGATTCCCTCGCCACGTCTCGTCCCTCGAACGAAACCATGAAATCCACCCTCCAAGAACCTGTCCGTCCAGCCGGGCGCCACTTGAAGGATCCACCTTCCAGCGTGGCATTTTCCGGAGCGTGTTCCATCCGCATTGCGAACAAGGCCGGATTCCAGTTCTTGATAGAAACAGGCACGTTGATCGACCCTTGCGGAGAAACCGATAACTTCGGCTGGACAGTGACGCGGGGTTTCTCGTGCGGAATCACCTTGACCATCCACGCCCGGCTGTCTGATAGAAACCCGAAGTCACGGCGGACGGCTTCACACTGGATGTTCAGCACGGCTCCAAGTTGATGGATGCCTGGCTTTATCTTGGCGGCATCCAACTGGAACGTCACCACGCCATGATCCGAAGTGGCGACTTTGTTACCGTCGAGGCACAAGTCGAGGCGTGAACGCAGCGCGCCGGAGGGCTCTCGGAGAGGCTCGATGGCAGCGACGCGGAAGTTCATCGACTCACCCATCCAAAGCAACTGATCGGCACCAGACGGCTCCACCTTTTCAAATAACCTGGTGTACCGAAATATGTTAGCCTGCATCGTCTCGTCACATACCGCACAAAACTCATCCCGGCCACCGCGCATCATGCAGGATTCCTCGGGCCGATAGATCCCCTTCGGCCACCCGGCCCCTTCAAAATTTTTGATCGGCGAACTGCCACGGTATGTCATCGGTCCAAACAGGCCCGGCCATTCTTCAACCGTCCAATAGTGCCACTTGCAAAGGCGAGGATTGGGCTCGGCTGTGACGTTGACGGTATCCTGAAGGCTATCAGGAGCGTCTGTGAATGGCACGCTCTGTTGGATATACTCGTCGCCCAGTCCGGCCATGCCATGGCCCAGTTCATGCACGGTTGATCCGGAATGTTTGGTGTCACGAATGTTGAATGTCACCACGCCCCACGTCCCGCAAGCCGGTGTCGAGAAGTCGGAGTTATGGAGGACGAGTGTGGTAACCGTATCTGCCGCAAACTTGCCATACTCCGAGGCAATCCCATTGTCGCACATCAAAATATTTCCTTTGTAACCTCCTACCTTCAGCCTCGAAGTGGCCGGTCCCTCGTCCCCAACAAACACAGCGTGAAAGTTCACCCATTCCCGATAGCGGTTCCACGGAGGAAATGAGAAAAACGTTTCTTTCATATCCTCACTGGCCCGAAGAAACTTGTCCTTCTCCGCCGCAGTGAACCCAGCAGACACAATCGCCAAGTCCATCGCATTGACCCCCAACTTCGCTTGATGAATCGTGCGAATGTCCAGTATCCCCTTGGTGGACTTCAGATACTCGGCATAATCGGCTGCCAATTTGGGGTCCGCCGCCACGGCCGAATCCGCGCAGGCTTGCCCGTTCCATCCGATCCACACCAGCCCGACCACGCCAGCCATGGCCATGAGTTTGCGCCATGGAACGTAACGGCCTGCGTAACGGAGAAAGGTGGCGGATGTACTCACAGTTCTTCGATTTCGATATCCTTATACCATGACTCCGAGGGGGCACCGCTGTGAATCTGCAGGCCAAGGTGCCCGCTCGGCAACACCGCAGGATCGGCCTCGGTGAAATCCACGGTCAGCAGGCCGTTGAGCCATAGCCGGATGCGAGGTCCCTCGCAGCGGATCACGTAATCGTTCCAATCGGTGGGTCGAAGCACCTTGGCCAGGGCAACTGGATCCGGCTTGGCAAGGAACGCATTGCGGCGACTCTCGTCGTAAAGTCCGCCCCAATAATCCGTCGCCATATCCGCCTGATAGCCAGCCATTTCCCGACTGTTAGGAACTCGTTGACTGCGGAACTGGACACCACCGTTGCCCTTGCCATTGATTAAACGCACTTTGAGGCGCAGTTCGAAATTTCCGTATTGAGCGACGCTGCACAGAAACTCATTTTGCGGGATAGGTTGGGTCATGCTGCCAGCGACGACGGTGCCATCGGCGACCCGGAACCATTTCAGGTCCCCTTCCCAACCAGCTAAGGACTTGCCATCAAAGATCCGCAGCCGCGCCGCCCGGCGAGCCAGCGCCACCGCCGCAGCCGTCAGATGGGGCGGCAATTTAGCAGCAGCCAACGAACCCAACATGTCTTTGGCGGCCTTGGCGTCCCCCTGCTTGAGCAAGATATCAGCTGCGGCCAATGCCGCATGACCCGCTGCCAAACGCCGAGCGTCAGCCGGATCTTTCAGCGCGGCTAGCAAGCAAACCAATGCCTCGGGGCTGGCAATTTTTCCCAAAGCCGCGAGTGCCTCGGCTGCCACGAGCGCATCTGGACCGGCGGCCAATCGGCACAATTCGGGAACTGATGCAAGCTCGCGGCGCACCCCCAACGAATCCAACACACCAGTCAAGCGGTGGCCATCAGGATTGGCCAATCCCGTCTGCAAGGCGATGCCTGCGGCTGGTGCAGGGATCAATTCCAGCGCACAACGGGCGTAATCGGCTAGCTTGTCATCGGCTAACAGCTTGGCGAGTGCCGGCACGCATTCGGGCTCGCCGACGACCGCGAGTTGCTGGCATGCGAGGGCTTTTTTGAGGGTGTCGGCATCCGAGTTTAGGACGGCGACGAGATCAGCGGAAGGCGGAAAAGGTGTGGGCATGATATTGAGGTGAGTTAGAGGTTCAGGCATGCCAAGGTGCACGCCGGGCTCGGCGACGCATCCGGTTAGCCTCGTCGTCTCCAACAAACAACTCGCTAGCCGGATCGAAGGCGAGTTTCCGGCCGAGCCGCCATGACAGCGCCGCCGCATGACAGGCGATGTGGCTGCTGCGGGTCGCCACGGAATTGGAGGACGTGGTGGCGCGGGATTTCACGCAATTGAGGAAATCCCGGACGTGCGCCGTAGGATCGGTTCCCGCCATGCCATCGGCGCGGTAGCCATCTAGCAAGCTGGCAGGTTCTGCCAGGATCTTGGCGGCGTCCCCCACCTCGACCCAGCCGTCGTCGCCCTCGAAGCGCACCGGGCAAGTACCGAGGTCATGCCATTGTCCCTCATTATTGAATCCGCCGAGCCGCATCACCAGCCTTAATCCGTTAGCATAACGGGCCCGGATCGTTCCTGCGTCATGCTCAAACTCAACCGGGGTGTTGCCGTCCATGCCGGTTGCCCATTGGCACAGGTCCACGGTGTGAGCCCCCCAGTCCAACAGCCGTCCCCGCGCCTCGAAGTCGGCGTGGCAGCGCCATTGGCCGCGCACATACTCACCATTGTACGGCCGCCACGGTGCAGGGCCTAACCAGCGGTCCCAGTCGCACTCCTGCGGGTCTGGCTCGGGCTCGGCCGGCAGCCAGTCAAGCCGTTCCTCGAGCAGATAGATCGAGGCATGGACTGTGTGAATTTTGCCGAGGCGGCCGCTGCGTGCCAAATCCACTGCATAACGGAAATTTGCGACGTCGCGGCGCTGGGTGCCGGCCTGGAAGACACGGTTGTAGCGGCGCACGGTGTCATCGAGATCAGCGCACTCGGTGATAGTCATGGCGCAAGGTTTCTCCGAATAGACGTCCTTGCCTGCCTTGGCCGCGAACATGGTGGCCACGGCATGCCAACGATCACCGGTGGCGATGAGCACAGCGTCAATGTCGTCACGGCCTAACACCTCAAGCATTTCCCTCGTGGAACCGCAATCCTGGTTGCCGTTTTTCCGGTCAACCATCATCTTGGCGGTGCGGCGGTTAGCCGCCTGCACATCACAGACGGTCACAAACTGGGCGTCTGGCTGCTTGAGAAACGCGTCTAGCACCAGGCGGCCGCGCGGGCCGATGCCAATGGCCCCTAGAGCGATGCGGTTGCTAGGCGCGACCGCGCCGTCACGGCCGAGCACTCGGGAGGGAATGATCGTTGGCATTGCGATGGCCAATGCCGTCTTGTGGAGGAATTCTCTGCGAGTGGTTTTCATGGATTGTAGCGATGGCCTGTCACTTGTTACGGACTTTGCGGACAAATCTTGCAATCCTTGTAATGACTCCCGGCCGATTTTCATAGGCCGTCATGCTTGGGCAGCGAGTAGAAATCATACGCTCCGCGCTCGTGCTTTGTCGGCAGGATAGGTGAACTCCGCCAATTGAATGGGTTGATTTCATGGTTTGGGTGTTTGGATGACGGTTGTTGACGCCCCAGAGGCTATCCGCACGCTCGTATTCAAAGTCAGCAACATGACCCTGGCCCTGAAATCCGGCGCTATCCCCCGCTCGCTAAGAACTGTGGCGGCAGTTTTTCCCACAACAATTTTCGGCCAGAGTTCGCCTGCGAGCTTCTTGACCTCGACATCGCGGCCCCCATTTCGGATAGGCTCGGTGATTTCTGCGGAGATGCCCCGCCCCCGATGATAACAGCCCCCTTGTCGGAGAGTTCCTTTATCTTACGGAGCAAGCCCAGCGTCATGGTTTGGGTTTCCGGCAGCACCAGCACGCGGCAATATCGCGATAGTATCCACGCACGGCTTCCGGCTGCGGCACAGACACCTGCCACTCTTTGCCGCCTTCAACCGTCGCCTCCCGCCATACGAATTTGTGGTGTTTGAGCTGATTCCCTGAACGGGAGACGTGGCAAGCTAACTTCGGCGTGAGCTCAGTCGAACGATTGCCGGGTGATGATTGTTGAATTGAGATTGTCGATGTGCGCTTGATTGGTGCATGGCGAACTTTCAAGCTCACTGCAAAATTCAGCAATCATCAATCGGCAAACATCAATAGTTTGACTGCGTTCGCGTCGAAGTACGCTTCGCATTTTGCATGGTCTGAGGCATGCCTCGCCATAAAAATGGTGTCTTGATAGAGGCGTGTCTATGACCGCCGATGACCCTGAATCGCCAATGAACCCGCCGCCTCGACAGGGGTCATCTCATTGGACATCGGCGGTCACAGACACGCCGCTACAAGACAACTCAGAGAGCAAGAATTTCTGAATTTTTCTCTAATCCCTTCTTCCTGCGTCTTTGGCGCGCCAGACTTAGCTTGGCGGACTTCAGGCAGAGCAACTGAAAGGCCAGTTTGCCACTGGAATAGGTGGCTTTGGGCAATAATCCGAGACTTTTCGATGCAGAATCCGCCGCACCTAGCAAGCAAAGGACTGCTAGCATCGGAGCTTCGATCACATCACTCGGCCTGCACTCGCACGAAGAGTTTATCTCCCACCGGCGGCTTGGTGAGCGTTACCTTGACGGTCGCCCCCCCCTTCCTATCGGCTATGCCCACATTCTCTGTCATGTCAGCCGGAAGCACCCGCGTCCAGCCATACAAGTCCGACGAAACCCACACCGTGTAGCCCAGGCCGCTGGCGGCCCACCGGGTGTAGCTGAACGTATGAGCCGACTTGTCAAGCGATGCGGTGATCGGGTTGACGGATGCGCCGTTGGTCGGATCCAGCCCGAAGGCAAATTCCTGAAAATTTGTCAGTCCGTCGCAGTCCGGGTCGTGCGTCGGATCGGTGTCGGTGAAGCCGGGGATGGTCGCCGCCCAAGTCATATAGGCGGATGAAACGCTGGAGGAGTAGGCGACGATCACGATAGATCGGAAGAGCGTCGTGTAGGGAAAGAGTGT
>CAIQXC010000418.1 GCA_903875675.1 Akkermansiaceae bacterium | reverse complement strand
GATGAGCAGGCAGCCATGGTATCCAAGGTCAAACGCTCGGAAAATGCCGTGATCCAAAAACCACTGACCGTGCGCAAGGAGCACAGCGTGGCCCACGTCCACGCCCTGATGGCCAGCAACGGGTTTTCCGGCTTCCCTGTGGTGGCCGCCGACGGCCTGCTGGAAGGCATGGTCACTGGCCGCGACGTGCGCTACCTGGACCGTCAGGATGCCACCGTTGCCGAGGTGATGACGCCTCGGGCCAGACTGATCACCGCGCCGCCGCACACCAGTCTGGAAGAGGCACGGCGCATTCTCTATCAAAACCGTATTGAGAAGCTGCCGCTGGTGGATGCGGCTGGGCACCTGGTGGGGCTCATCACGGGTGCAGACATTGAGAAGCGCATCACGTTCACCAATGCGGCCAAGGACGAAAACGGCCAACTTCGCTGCGGCGCGGCCGTCGGGGTGGGGCCGGACTGCATTGAGCGTGGCCGGGCATTGCTAGATGCCGGGGCGGATGCCTTGTTCATTGATGCGGCCACCGGCCACACACGCCACGTCATGGCGGTGGTGGAACAACTTCGCGGTCTCTCGGAGCGACCGGTGGTGGCCGGCAATGTCGTCACCGAGCAAGGTGCGCGGGATTTGGTGGCGGCCGGAGCGAGTGCGGTGAAGGTGGGGGTTGGGCCCGGCTCGATTTGCACCACGCGCATCATTGCCGGGGTGGGCATGCCGCAATTCACGGCGATTCAGAATGTGGCGGGCTACTGTCGCGAGCACGGGGTGAAAGTCATTGCCGATGGTGGCATTCGCTACTCTGGAGATATCGTCAAGGCGCTGGCTGCGGGGGCCGATTTGGTGATGTTAGGCTCGCTGCTGGCAGGCACCCGCGAAAGCCCCGGTCAGATGGTCCAATCCCAAGGGCGGCGCTTCAAGGCGTACCGAGGGATGGGCTCCATCGGTGCCATGAAAAAAGGTGCCGGCGACCGTTATGGCCAAAATAGTTCGGGCAAACTCGTGGCCGAGGGTGTTGAAGGCCGGGTGGCCTACAAAGGCCCGCTCTCTGATGTGATTTTCCAACTCATGGGTGGACTCAAGTCCGGCATGGGTTATCTCGGTGCTGCTACTCTCACCGAATTGCGCGATCGAGCCACTTATGTGCGCATCACCGCCGGCGGCTTGCGCGAAAGTCATGTCCACGATGTGGTGATGACCGAGGAACCCACGAATTATCAGCCGATCAGCTAAGCCCTAATTTTTCTCATGATGCACGACCACCACCACGTTGCCGTCCTCGACTTCGGCTCGCAATACACCCAGCTCATTGTGCGGCGCGTCCGCGAGTTGGGATTTTTTGCCAAGCTTTACGCGATCGAGGATTTTCCTAACATCGGTTATCCCGCCGCGATCATTCTTTCCGGAGGGCCGCGGAGCACCAGTGAGGCGGATGCGCCTGACTTGGACTTTGCGGTGCTGCAGGGATTCGGGGTACCGGTGCTCGGTGTTTGTTATGGGATGCAGCTGCTCAACATCAAATTTGGCGGCACGGTGGTGGCGAGCAATCGTCGCGAGTACGGTCCGGCCGACTTATTTCCGGGCGAGTGCAGTGGTTTGTACGAAGGCATTTCCCCGTCCTCGCAAGTTTGGATGAGCCACTCGGACACAGTCAAAGTCATTCCCGAAGGGGCGAAAGTCATTGCCACCAATCAGCACGGAACACCCGTTTCATTGCAATGGAATGAGCGGTTTTTCGGCATTCAGTTTCACCCAGAGGTTACCCACAGCCACGAGGGTTTGCGCATCCTGCACAATTTCCTTTTGCATGCCAAGGACCTGCTGCCCTTCCGGATCGACGACTTCAAGCGCGAGATCATTGAGGGAATCCGGCAAAAGGTCGCGGGCAAGCAGATTGTTTGCGGCGTTTCCGGCGGGGTGGATAGCACGGTGCTCGCCGTATTATTGCATGAGGCCGGTGCCAACGTCCGCGCCATCTTTGTCGATCACGGCTTGATGCGCAAGGATGAGGGCGAGGAAGTCCGCAGCAACTTCCACCGCATGGGCGTGCCTATCGAAACAGTCGATTGCGCGGATCGTTTCCTAACGGCTCTGGCCGGGGTGGATGATCCCGAGAAAAAGCGTGTCATCATCGGCAACCTGTTCATTGATGTATTTTGGGATTCGGTGGGTGATGCCGAGATGTTGGCCCAGGGCACGCTCTATCCGGACGTGATCGAAAGTGCGTCCAACGCCAAATCCAAAGCCTCGAAGATCAAGACCCATCACAACCGGGTGGACCGCATTTTGGAATTGCAGGCGCAGGGCAAGGTGTTGGAGCCGCTTGCCGAGCTGTTCAAGGATGAGGTGCGTGCGCTCGGTGCCTCGCTGGGCATTCCCCACGATATCCTCCAACGCCATCCATTCCCAGGCCCCGGTCTGGCGGTGCGATGCCCCGGTGAAGTGCGTGAGGACAAGTTGCGCATCATCCGCGAATGTGACGCTATCTTCATATCACGCCTCAAGGTGCACGGCTGGTATGACAAGGTTTGGCAGGCATACGCCGCTCTCATCCCGGTCAAAACCGTCGGCGTCAAGGGCGACGAACGCTCGTACGAATGGGCGATTTCCCTGCGTGCCGTTATCTCGGAAGATGCCATGACTGCCGATTGGGTAGAACTGCCATACTCGATCCTGCGCGAAACCAGCCACCGCATTCTCAACGAGGTCAAGGGCATCAACCGTGTGCTTTACGACGTGTCCACCAAGCCCCCGGCGAGTATTGAGTGGGAATAGCACAGGGACGGGTTTCGTTTTTGGCTAAGCAGACTTAAGAAATGACCCTGCCGGGTCGCTTGCCTTTTTCATCCTCTCGCCGTGACCGATCTATCAGAAATGCCGAGCCCGGCGGATCCGCCCGACCTCATCCAAGTCGGGTGTTATACCGGCATGTCCCAAGCCTTTGAGCGGGCACTGGTGGTCTTGGCAATGGGCTTGGCCTGCCAAATCGATAAAGAGCCGACCGGCGATGGCTACGTGTTGTTAGCAGAGCCCGCAGATCTCGTGCGCATCCGAAGCGAGTTGGCGATGTACGAGCAGGAGCAGCAGCAGGTGCTGCCGCCGCGGGTGGTGCCAGCAGCGGTGGAATATGACGCAGGCGGGCTGCCGACGGCGCTATGGGTGTTGTGCCTGTGCGCGGTGTTCTGGCTGCAGGGGGATAACCCGGCGATGGTTGCCCGGGGCCTGTCGTCCACGCGGGGGCTGTTTGAGGATGGCGAGTGGTGGCGACCGTTCACGGCGCTGTTTCTGCATGCCGATCGTCTGCACCTCCTCAGCAACGTCGCCAGCGGTGTGCTGTTTGGCTCCTGGGTGTGTCGCTCGCTAGGTCCCTGGCTTGGCTGGGCACTCATCCTTGCCGCCGGTACCCTCGGCAATGCTCTCAACGCGGCCTCCCGCCTCGATACCACCTTCGCCTCGTTGGGTGCCTCCACCGCAGTGTTCGGCGCGCTGGGAATTCTAACAGGTGTGGCGATCCATCAAATTTCCCACGATCGGCCCGGCCCCAAGAGTTTCCGCTATCTGATGCCGCTGGGCGGCGGGCTGGTGCTGCTGTCGTGGTTGGGTGTGGGATCGGATCCGCGCACCGACGTGACCGGGCACGTATGCGGCTTTGCCGTCGGGATTTTGCTAGGCGTGGCAGCCTCCTGGTGGCGGCGCGGTGGCGTCATGAAATCATGCGGCCTCCCGTCTTGAAATATTGGCCATGCAGCGCAGCATGCCCAATCCGGTTGACTTAGCCCCTCACGAAGCGAGGCCCACAGCCCCCGCAGGCGTTGATTTATTTGTATGGATTGCATTGGCTATCCGGCGGGCCGACATACGCCGGGACGACGCAAGAAAACGACCGCCTCCCGAGGGAGCGCGGTCGTGGAAAAAACAGCGGTAGAGGCAGAGGCCTCAGCCCTTGCTGGCAGCCGTGCGTGCCTTTCGGATGATGCTGG
>CAIQXC010000417.1 GCA_903875675.1 Akkermansiaceae bacterium | reverse complement strand
TGCCGAATGCGTGGATGGAAAGCACGTGGAGAGAACTGGCCCCGCGCCACGAAATGAGCATCGCTGGAGCGAACGGCTTTCGCTGGAGGCAGGGCAGTAGTCTTTCAAATTGTTGAGCACCTGATGGACCTTTTCGGTCATCAGGCCATAGTACGGACCGACCTTGCCGCCCGAGTCGACGGCCCCATGGCCCTCCATGTTTGACTGGCCCGCAAGGATGAAGACCTTCAGCTTGCCGTTGCCGACCCGCGGCTTCACGCTCATGGCAGACGCTGCTGAGCTGCTAGGCGCATGATGTATATCGCCGGCATACTTGGCTGTGATGCTGTGCCTGCCCCATGGCAAGTCTTTGATCGTGATATCTACCTTTAACGAGGCATCCAAGGTTTTGGCTCCCAGAGGCGGCAGATCGTTACTCGCCAACGCCGCACCTTTGCCATAGCGGGAATCGTAATAACTGATAGGAGTTACCTCCTTGCCCTCATAGTCATAAAATATGACTTTGCCACTTGGCTTCTTGGTGCCGGCCACCGTGGCAGTGAAGGTCACAGGCTCGCCATACGTCGGATGATCACTGCCGCTGGCAAGCGTCAGGGTGGTGGTGGTCGCGGGGCGATGATCGGTCACCAGCAGGGAAATCGGAGTAGTTCTGCTGGGAGAGTTTTTAGGATCGCCCTCATACCGGGCACTCAATTGGTGAGTGCCGCCCGCAAACACGTCTGTAACAAGACTCGCCGTGAAGGACTGATTTACAATCTGGCTCTCCAAGGGGACATCGCCGTCATAGAAGATCACTTTTCCGTTAGATATTTCGCCGTCAACCGTGGCGGTGAAGGTGAGACGATCGCCGAAGGTGGACTTGTTCGAGCCGGTCGTCTGCTTGAGTGAAGTCGTTGATGGTTTTCTCGGATCAAACTTCACGAGCTGAAACCCATTCAAAGTGCCCGAGAAATTGAGATGTATCCCGCCTTCATCAGAAGGAGCGATATTCTTGAAAACGACATAGTCTTCACCCTCGACCCAGGTGGCTCCGTTGAGGTTCTTGCCGGTGCTTATCAGCGTGTTAGTCCCAGCGTCCGAGACATTGCTGATCGTAAACTCCCCGCCCTTGTTCCTGCCGTAATCATCTTGTGAGGGGAGATAAAGGTCGTACCTGTTGAACTTGTCGAGTCCGCTGATGTCCAGTGGGGTCTTGTTAGCATCATGCCAGCCTCCAATGAGAAGGGTCAGCTTGTTGTTTCGCCAGTCCTGGGCGCAGCCGACAATCGTGTCGACATGGAAACCGACTGTCGTGGGCTTGTCCTCGGAATTTTTTAGTTTGGTGCGGTTCCAACCAAACCCCTCACTCCAAATCACTCCGCGATACGCAACAGGCGCCACTCCGCGATCGGTCGGGTTCGCCCGTCCCTTCATGGTACTTTCAGGCTCCCAAGCATGACCGCCACAGTTCACATTGATGACTTCGATCACCTCCGCCGCATGCACGATAGCCACCCCGGACTGCATGGCAAACAGCAGCCGCCCGTCCGCGCCGCACTGCGCACACGAACCGGCGTCGTAGCTGGCCTGCAAACCCGTCAGACCCTCCTTCTGCCCAATAGAAGTCGAACGCACCCGCGCGGCCCGGCCCTCCGCCAGGTCAGCGAGTTCTTGTTCGCGCACGCTGAAAATACCCCTGTTGCCTGCGAACCACATCCGTCCGCGCCCATCCGCAACCATCTGGGAGATGCAAT
>CAIQXC010000416.1 GCA_903875675.1 Akkermansiaceae bacterium | reverse complement strand
GCCAGTGCTCCCAGCACAGTGATTTTTGACAGGTCCATGGCTAACACGAAGGGCAGCTCAGACCCGTCAATGGGTGCGGGTCGAGCCAAGGCGAATCGAGTCTGAAGCCCACTGCGCCAATTTATCGGTCACAGGCTCTTGGTTAGCGCGGCGAGGGAAAGTTTGGTGCACTCCATCGGCGACAGGCCATCTGGATAGACTTCTTGTTCGAGGGTGAGCCACTCGGTACCGCCAACCTCACGGCAGGCCTGAAGAACCGGTGGCCAGTTCACTGAGTCCTGGCCGAAGAACGCCTTCTTGCCAGCCTCACCCTTGATGACCGTCGGCTTGATATGCACCACTTTCATGCGACCGGGGTGGCGTTTCATCAGATCGGCGCAGTCCTGGCCGGCATCGCTGGCCCAGCCGCAATCGACCTGCAAAACCACGTCGCCGCTGGTGCGTGCGGCGAATAATTCCCAATGATTGGAGTCGCCGATTTTAGCGAACTCGCCGGTATGGTTATGATAGCCACAAGCCATGCCATGGGGTTTGAGTTTGGCGGCAGTCTCATTAAAAAACTCAGCCAGAGCCTTGCTCTTCTCTGGATGGGTGAAGTCTCCATCGCCTGGCACAATCAGATACTTGCAGCCAATCTGCTGGTGAAAGTCGATGGTCTTTTGCAGGGTATCACCGCGCAGCGTAGGCGTGCCAATATGGGTGGCAGCCACCTTCAGGCCCAGTGCATCGAGTTTGGCCCGCAGTTCCTTTGCCTTGCCGCTATAGCTGTGATATCCGGCAAACTCGACTCCCGCGAATCCCATTTTGGCCAGTTCCGCCAGCGCCGCATCAAAATCCTTGGCACAGGCGTCGCGCACCGAATACAATTGGACCGAAATGGGGATTTTGGCGGTGGCGGGCGGCGCAGCCAGCGCCCGCCCAGCGACCACTGTGGCTGCACCGATCAGAGAACTGGTGACAAATTGACGACGTGACATGAACTGTGGTTTCATTGTGCTTGAGATTGCACAGCCCTCCCCTCCGCCCGCAACCTTTTTTCTCTGAAATCGTGCAACGTCGAACATCTGACGTCGAACCGAAGAGAGGAATGCTGTGCAAGGTTATGCCATTTGCACCAGTGTCTCAATCAATCCGGCTTGGCCTGAGGAGCCGCCTCGCCGGGCGAGAAGGGTCAGGTCGGGTCGTTGCCGTAGGAGTTGCTGCCTTCGGTGCCCCTGAGGCAGCCACATTCGACAAACGTCCAGATGCCGCCGACGTAGGGAATGAGATTGATGAGGACCATGACCCCGGGCTTGTTGCGGTCATGCCAGCGCTTGATCTGCAAGGCCAGCGAACTCCAGACGAAAAGAACCATCAGCGGCAGAAGCAGTACCAAGAACAAAATGGGTTCGCTGAACCGGAATAGCAAAGGGGAAAACACCCCCATCACCATGAACACGCCTATCCAAATTCCGATTCCAGCCCAGTAGGTGCGCCTGGGAATGCGGCCCTCGAAGCTCCACAGAATCTGCGTCCACGTCAAATCAACCCGCGGCCCATCCGTGTACGGGAAGTCGCTTGGAATGGCTTGTGGGGGCTGATAGGGATTGACCGGTTCCGCCCCGCCGGACCCTCTGATGAGTGGAGGCGGAGGTGGTGCGCTTGGCACCGCGAGATAACGCGACAGCTCGGATTGCTGGAGCGGCACCCAATCCACCAGTCCCTCCCGCCACACCAGGGATCTGACGGTCAAGGTGCCGTTGGCCAGCAAGGCCACCGCCGCTGCCTCGTCCACCGGCCCGTGTTGCGCTCCGTTCGATTCGTAATACCAAATTGCCATGGCTGTGAGTTGTCCTCGCCCAGACTGTCCCGATTTCAGCAAAGGACAAGTCCGAAACGCAACCCTTGCGGCGGCCTGGGACGGGATCATTGACGCGAGAGGGGGCGGATGAACGCCTCGAAAAAATGCACCTCAGTGTCAGGAGAAGGGGCGCATCGCCAGTTGTGTTTTTTCCGAATCTTCAGGCTCGCCGAAGCCGAAGAAGTCCCTGGATGCGGAAAGCGAAAAGGTTGAGAAGCGAATGATGTGGATTGTGATCAGGTTCTCCTTTCGGTTAGTGGATTGGTTTACGAGCGCCATCCCCAGAAGTCGGCCGCTTCTATAAAGTCACTCTTCTGGGATATGCGCCTCGCTTTCTCACTCTGCCTTGATCCGCAGGAACAACTTGGGATTGGTGAGCAGTGAGGGCGGCAGAGTGACAGAGATTTCCTCGACTGGGGAGGCGCTGTTGGAAGATGTGGCTAGCGGGGTGATGGCTGCCCATGGGGCACCAAGGGTGATGGACGATTGATAGATATAGGACAAGCCGGAATCCTTTCGTCGGCTGTATTTGAAGGTGCCTGTGGTCCTGTCAAGTTGGCGGGTCATCGGGTTACGCGAAGTTCCAGTGGTGGGATCCAGTCCGAATGCAAATTCCTGGAAGTTGGCCATGCCGTCGCCATCCGGATCGTGATTTGGGTCCTTATCGGTCAAGATGCCGTTGGCGAACGTGCCGTTGGCCCAGGTGGCATAGGGGGTTGTTTGCAGTGGCGGGGGATAGACGGTGCTGAGCGCGTATTTGGCGGCCAAATAGCCGCCGACCAAGTTTTGTTCGGCGGCGGTGAGTGTTCGATTGTATATGATGAATTCGGCGATGCGCCCGTTAAAGAATCGGTTGTAGGCGATCTGCCCGAATTGATAGGTGAAGACTGCTGCTGCTGCCGATGTTTCCATCAGCACGTGCCACTGGCCGTTGTGCGTGTAACCACTGGTGCCGTTCACATAGATTTGTCCGCCATGTGCAAAATCATTGCCGTCGGCTTGCCATGCATCCGCATTCCACTGGCTCGCGCTGCCGCGGATGTTCTTGCTGTCCTGGCTGGCGCTTTGGCAGAACATGCCATCCAGGCCGGTCACTTTGGCATCCACCTTGCAGACGGCGAATATCGTTTGGGCGGTGGTGTTGGATGGCCCCCGCATGAACCGTCCGGTGCCATCCCACTTGACGGTGGGCAAGCCATTGAGATTGCTTGTCAGATAGAGCGGTTCGTTGGCGAGGGTGGCTTGTGTGGCATGTTGAAGATTGCCGCTTTGGTCGTTCCATTGCTTGAGGTAAACATTGCCGCCAGACGTTTGAACTTGGGTCGCATCAGCGGCATTGATGGCATCGGCCTTCAGCCATAGGGCGAGGCCGCTGGACACCCCTCCGGGAGTGGGCAATGCCACACTGAAGGTCACGCTGGCTTTTTGTGAGATAAGTATGCCGTCTCCAGTCGCCTGAAAGTCATAGGCACCGAGGGTGGTGCAAGCCACTGCAAAGGTGGCCAAGCCAGCGGCGCTGGTGGTTGCCAATAGCGGGGTGATCGCCGGGGTTCCGAGGCCGGTATTGCCATTTCTAGCAAGCGTCACGGTCTTGCCAGCGACGGGATTGCCGCCACCATCGGACAAGGTCACGGCAATGGTGGAGATCGATGTGCCGTCGGCCATGACGGTGTTTGGTGTGGCTGTTAGCGTGGAGGTGCTTCCGCTGACCGCGCCGGCAGTGACTGTGAACGGGCCACGGTTGGAGGCGAGCAGGACGTCGCCACTGCTGCGTGTGGCAGTGATGACCACGCCACTCTCCGCCTTCGAGTAGGTGATGCCGCTGAGGGTGACTTGGCTTTGGCCGGCTAGGATGGTGCCGGTCAAGGAGCCGGCCAAGGTGCCGGAGCCGGTTTTAAGGCTGATCATCAATGATGTGTTAGTTGTTACTGGAGCAGCCACCGAGCTGAAGTTCAGCGCTTGCACGACGACGCTGAAGGCAGAGCTGGCGGCCACTGGCACGCCGCCATTGATCTGTGAGATGGCCAGCTTCACCGGCCCCGTATAGTTGGTGGCCAGAAGAATCCGTCCGCCGCTGGCGTCATATCGCAATGTGTATCCATTCGGCAGTCCGGTCACGCCGCTAAAGCTTCCATGCAGGGCCCCGGTATAACTGGCAATGACATAACTGGCGACGCCCGGGGGAGCCAACTGGCTGACGGCAAGCGTCGAGTTCGTTAGGTCCAAATCCCCGGTGACGGCGAGTTGTGAGAAACTGTTAGAGTCGAGAGTGCAGGCGTAGGTGCCGGTCAGGGTGGTGGCACCAGCGGAGAGTGTGCCGGTGGCCGTGGCGGAACCGGGGGCCAGTGTGCCAGCGACGTTGAGCGGGCCGGCGATTTGGCCGGCACCTTCGAGGCGTGCGCCGGTGGCGACGGTCACTGACGAGCTGGATGCGAGAGCCAAGGAGTTGCCGGCCGGGGGATAAGCCCCGTAAACACTCACCAGCGCATCGTACCAGCGGTCCGCCATCCAACTGTAGCCCGCGTCACTTGGATGGACGCCGTCACCCGAGAGACCATTTGCTGGGAAGTTCGTGTTTAAATCCACCACTGTGATCAATTTTCCGGCGGCCCGGAAATTGGCGCTCACCGCGTCGATGATCGCGTTGAAGGTGCTCACATCGGCCGGGTAGGAAAGGTAGGGTGTGCATCTCGCCAGAAACACCCGGGCGGCAGGCCGAAGGGTTGTTATTTTTGTTAGTAGAGCTTCGATGCGTGTTTGCACACCGCTCATGCCGACCCGGTTGATATCGTTGGCACCCACCAGCAGGAGGATTGCATCTGGATAGACCGGAGCGCGGCCGCTGCCGTTGCCGCCGGTGAGCCAGTAGCCGCCGTTAGGGTCGCGGCCAGCCCCGCCGTAGAGACTGAAGGTGGCGGTGTCCAGGCCGTCGAGGTTGTTATTGATATCATTGCAGGAGTAGGATTCGCGGCCGTTATGCCAGCGCTCGTCGAGCGGCGTGGCGGGCAGGAGCCCGGGGCTAACATTTGTGGCTCCAACAAACTGGAGGGATGGGGCAAGTGGATTGAGCCGGACATAGAGCGGGTACCTGTACCCCGCACCAGTGGACGAGCCATCACCAAGCGTAATGGAATCCCCCAGCGGCATGACTTTAAGACCGGCGGGCAAGGCCAGAGCCGCAGGTGTGGCGATTCGCAGGGTGCCTTGGTTGACGACTGTGGGGCCGGTGAAGCTGTTCGTGCCGGTAAGCTTGAGCGTGCCTGGGCCGGCTTTGGTCAGGCCGAATCCGCTGCCGCTGATGACTCCTCCTAGAGTTAGATTGGCGTTGCTGACGGCAAGGGTCGGGCTGGCGGTTAGATTAACTGGATAGGAGCCGAGGTCCAGGTCGTTGCTGCCAGTGAAGGTGAAGTCGCCGCCGATGCTGTAGTGTCCTGAGCCGAGGCCCAAGGTCATCGGCGAGCCGCTGGTGTTATTGATGGTGCCGCCGTTGATGGTGAAAGTGGTGCCGCCGCCGGAAACGGTGCCGAGCATGCCGAACGCATTGGCACCGCCGTTGGCGAAGTTGAGTGTGCCAAAGGCCAGCGAGTAGTTAGCCTGGCTGGTTGCGGAGCCTGGGGTGAATGCGAGGTTCACGGTGAGGTTGGCGTCGCTGCTAGAGGCCCCTTGGGTGACCGTGCCGCCGCTATTGGCACCTATTTCAGTTAGAAAATTAAATGTGCCGCCGCCCCGGAGAGTGAGGTTTTGGCCGTTGCAATTCACGCCGAGGTAGTAGCCATTGCTTTGCAGGTTCCAGGTGACATTGGAAGTAAACGTTGAGCCGCTGGCGACGCTCCACGTTTGGGCCGCGCCCAACGCGTTTTGGTTTGTTCCGGCGAGGGTGATATTGGCAGCGGTGGAGTTGACCAGCACGCCGCCGATGGTTCCGTTGAAACTACCGAGTGTGAAGGTTCGGCCGGAAAACTCCGAGCCGCCCAAGGTGGCGCCAAAGGTCATTTGGTCGTTGGCAACCCAGCCTGTGGTTGAGGCCGTACCCGCACTGCTGGTGGTCCAAGTGTCGGTGATGGTACCCGACGGCGAGCCGAAGCCGACTAGCGTGCCGTTGACATCAAGGTACAGGGGGGGGCCGTTGGCGTGTGCGGGCGGTTGGATGAGAAAACCGGCGAGGGTGAGGGTGGCGAGGCGGATGAAGATGCGCCGACCTCGATAATGGGGTGCAATGGCGTATGTCATAAGGTGCCGGGGGATTTTCAGAATATCCGGCCTAACAGGGCCAGCCATGAGTTGGCTAATGCATGCCAGCGGCGATGTCGGCGGCGAGGCGGGCCAGCAACTTTGATTGCGCGGCGACCAGCGCCTGATAGCCATCAGTGGTGAGTTGCTCACGAGCCACAAAGGTGCTCGAGGCCGTGAGTCGGCGCTCGGGCAAGGCATAGACGCGCCAGCCGGCCTCGATGACTGCGTAGCCATCGGCTCCGCCGTGGAACTGGCGGATATCCAGGGTGATTTGGTGGCTGATTTCCTCGTCGCGCTGCCACGGGTAGGTGCGGAGGTTGCCGGTGTGCAGGCGTCGGCCGAGGTTGGTGGCGGTGACGCGGGCGATGGAAGCGGCCAGGTCGCCGGCCCAGCGGTGGGCATCTGCCACTGCTAATCGGTTAGGGCCGTCCTGCAGCACGAGGTTGGGGCGGTCGATGTATTCGGCGAGGGCCACCGGGCCGACGCCGATGCCGCGGCCGCTACCGGAAGGGGCGGGTCCGTCGGCGGTGAGCATGTAGAATGAGCGCGTGGTGCCGCCACAGCCGGCGAGCAGCAGAGCGGCGAGAGCGAGGGCAGAGGCTTTGAGCATGGCAGGGTATCAGTGTTTGGTTCGCGGAGCACGCGGCACCGGATTGGCGGAACCATCCCGGCCGAAGAGCAGCGCATTGGGCTTTTCATCAAGCGTCGAGGAGAGCCCCTTGATCGAGCGAAGCGAGGCCCGCAATTCATCGAGGGTGCGCAACAAATCCCCTTGCATGCCCCCATCCGGTCCAATGCTGGCAATGGTCTTTTGCAAATCGGCCAGCGTGCGGTGCAGGTCGGTGGGCACACCGCGGAATTGCGGATCATCTAACATTTTTCGGGCCGCCGCAGCGGTGGTGTTGATCTCATCCAAAGTGGCGCGGGCCGCGGCTATGGTCGTGGCCGATTCGTCCGCCGCCTTGGCGATGTTGCCCATTACCTCATCTAACGGCAGAGCCTGGATCTTGTCCAAAATGGCCGTCACCTTCATTTCAAGTTGCGCCAAGCCGGTTGATAACGTGGGCACGGCGGCAAACTCGCCAGCCTGGCTCACCGTCGCGGCAGCAGCGTCCGGATAATAGGCGAAGTCCACAAACAGAGTGCCAGTTAGGTAACTTTCCGTCTTCAGCGTCGCCCGCAGGCCCTGCTCCACCGCTTGCTTTAAAAACTCCCCGTCCGGTTCCGCCACCTGCCCCTGCATGCTGCGACGCAACAGCGCCGGATCAATATCGACGAGGACCGGCACCCGCGAATCCTTGCCGGAAGGCAGGTAGTCAAATGACACGTTGATCACCCGGCCGATCGGGATGCCGCGAAATTCCACGATGGCACCCTTGGCCAGGCCGCGCACCGATTGATCAAAGAGCAGCAGGACTTTCAAACTCGGATCAAACAACGAACTCTGCGCCTCCTCCCCGTCCCCATAAAGTTTGAAAGTCATGTTGTCCGTCGCCGGTTTGCCAGGTTCCAACCCATCCGGTATGCCAAATGACGCGCCCCCGGCGAGCATCGCTTGAAACGACGGCGTGCGCACCTTGATGCCCGTCGCCCCGGCACTGATATCCACGCCGCTGGTATTCCAAAAACGGGTGTTTTCCCGCACCAGCGAGCTGAATTCCTCGCGCACAAAAGCATGATAGTGAACCTGCCGCGCATTGCCCGAGAGCTCGCGTTTCTCAATCCGGCCCACTTCCACCCCAAGATAGTAAATTGGCGAGCCAACCCCTAACGAACCAGCCTCATCCGCCGTGAGCACCAAGCGCCGGCCCGGCACGCTGCGGTTGGTCGTCGGCGGTTCCTCCAACCCGCGAAACGACGTGGTCCCTTGCTGCCCGCTGCCCGGTTCCACTTCAATGTAGGCACCGGTGAGCAGGGTGCCCAGCCCGGATATGTCGGTGGCGCTCACCCTCGGGCGAACCACCCAGAAGCGGGTGTCTTCGCACAGCAGTTTTGCGGCTTGGCGGTCCATTTGGATATTGACCAGGACCGACTTCAAATCCCCTGCCAATTCCAATTCCTTGACCATGCCGACGCGCACCGAGCGGCAGCGGACCTCGGTTTTGCCGGCGGCGATGCCATCCGCCGTCTCAAACCGGACTTGGGCGGTGGGTCCGCGGGAGGAAAGGTTTTGATAGACCAGCCAACCGCCGATGAGCACGGCTAGAATTGGCACGACCCACACCATGTTCCAGCGCTGGGCGGCGCGAAACTCCGGCGTCACGGGTTTGACGGATGGGGACTTACTCATGGTCGGTATCTGGCTGCGGTCTCTCGGTGGCATTCATTTCTTCAAGGCGATCCCACAATAGGCGCGGGTCAAAGCTCATCGCCGCAAACATCGTTAGCACCACCACCCCGGCAAACGCAAGCGCTCCCGGACCCGGCGTGACCGTCATGTAAGCCCCAAACTGCACCAACGCAACCAATATGGAAACTACAAATATATCCACCATCGACCACCGCCCTAGCAACTCGGTGAACCAGTAGATCCGCCCGAGAATGTGCGGCGAGGGCCGCACTTTGCCCGCCGCCGCCGCGCACAACCACACCAAAGCCACGATTTTGACGATCGGGATCATGATCGAGGCAACGAAAATCACGATGGCGATCGGATACGCCTGACGGTGCCAAAACTCGACCATCCCCTCCAGAATCGTGGATGCCATCACATTGCCCAACTCCGAAATGGTCATGATGGGCAGCATGTTCGCCGGCAGATAGAGCACACAGGCTGCCACCAACAGTGCCACGGTGCGTTGCAGGCTCGCTGGCTTGCGCAAATGCAGCGCCGTGCCACAGCGGGGGCAGCGCCGTGCCAGCACCTGGGTCATTTTCCCGCAGACCTCACAATTGGCCAGGCCATGGTCGATGGCGCGTGGCAGGGGAGGGGACTTGAGCGGGTTCATTCGGCGGCCACCTCCAGTCGGTCCCACAGTTCATTGCGATCAATCCCGGCCACCGCCGCAGCCATGCACAGCATCAGCGCCGCAAATGCCCAAAATCCCACCCCAAAGTACAAATCCGCCATTTTCCCCAATTTCATGAGGCTCACCAGCACTCCTAACAAGAAAACCTCGATCATGTTCCAGGGTTCGGTGTGGCCGAGCCAGCGTGCGACGTGCCGGGCACCGGGGGCGGCTTGGCCAAACAGCAGCGGGCCGCAGACGTAGAGCATGCCGCCGGCCATCACCAGCGGCGCAATCATGGTGAACATCGCCACGCACCAGCCGATGGCCGGGCTGCCCTCCCGGATGAGCTCGCAGGCTGCCCGGAAAAGGCTCAGTTCGGTCTTGATTCCGTTGGCAGACATCGTGAGAAACGGGAAGGTGTTGACGATTCCCATCAGGATCAGCGCCGTCAGGGAAAAGGCGGTGACGCGCACCAGTGAGGCCGCACGGTTTTGATAGAGCACCACTCCGCAGCGTCGGCAGCGAGCAGCGGAGCCCTCGGGCACGGCGCTTGCCTCGTGCAGGGTATCACAGAAATGGCAGGCGACCGGATGCGGGGAACCCGCCGGTTTGGGCCAGCTGCTGATGGAAGCGCGGCGCTTCAAGAGGCGTTTGGGTTGTTAGTCTGATAGCCGACCACTCGTTGTTTGAGTTCGCCGAGCCCATCGACGCCGCATTCCACCCAATCGCCAGCTTGCAGGTAGCGTGGTGGGTTCATCCCCATGGCCACTCCCCCCGGCGTGCCGGTGGCGATGACGTCGCCCGGCAGCAGGGTCATGAAGCGGCTGATGTAGCTGACGAGGTAGCGGAGCGGATGGATCATGTCGCCGGTCCAACTGTTTTGGCGGAGTTCGCCGTTGACCTTGCACCACAGGCGCAGGGCTTGCGCGTCCGCCACCTCGTCGGGCGTCACCAGACACGGTCCCATTGGCGCGAAGGTGTCGGCGCTTTTGCCTTTCGTCCACTGGCCACCCATGTCCTTTTGAAATGCCCGTTCGGAAAAATCGCAGAATGTGGCGTAGCCGGCGATGTATTCCAGGGCGTTGGATTCCTCGATGTAGGATGCGCGACGGCCGATGACCATGGCCAGTTCGACTTCATAATCGAGTTTGCTGGCCCCCCGCGGCAGCATCACCTCGTCGAAGGGGCCGCTCCAGGCGCTGGAGGCTTTCATGAACAACGTCGGTTCAGTCGGGAGACCCTCTCCTAGTTCTTTGGCGTGCTCCAGATAATTCTTGCCTACGCATACAATCTTGGACGGTCGCGCCACTGGCGCGCCGAACCGCAGCGCCGGATCCACCTCACTGCCACCCGGGCAGCCATCAGCCACCCACCCGGCCAGCGACTCCAAGCCGCCCATCGCGAAAAACCCCTCGTCGTAATCCGAAAACTCGCTGCTGGCATCAATCCGGCGGCCATCCGCCAGCCAAACGCCGGGCTCCTCGTTGCCATTATCGCCAAATCGTATCAAGCGCATGAGCGGACCTTAGCACGCCCCGGCACAATTGAAATCCTAATCCTTGGCTAATCATTCCGCCGCTTCCAAACCGTCATCAACGCCGTCGACCACTGGAATTTACGGGCGGTTTCACGGATGAGAAAGGGTTCGTCTAACTCTTCAACTAACAAAAATGACGGATGCAGCGCCGCTTTGAGCCAGGCCAGTGTGCCCTCGGCAGGCCAATGGGCCGGTGGGGTGAACTCCTCCAGCCAAGTGCAGGGCGTGGCCAGAACCAATTCTCCGCCGGGCCTCACCAATGACGGCAGGCGCTCGAGCAGGAGTTGGGGTTCGCTCAGCCGGCACAGGAGATTGGCGGCATGCACCCGCTCAAAGGCCCCCAGATCCGCTGCCAGATGCATCGCGTCACCCTGACAAAACTGCAATTTCCCGCCAGCGATCCCGGCCGGCCGACTGGCGCTGAGTTCAGTGCGCTGTGTCCCTTCCTCAAGCCGATGGTATGCCAGCGTCGCCCCGCTCCGCAGCGCCTCGGCCGCACGGATGAAGGCATGCGAAAAATCTATCCCGAGCACTTCATCACAGTGACGCGACATTTCAAAGCTAGAGCGGCCCACTGCACAGCCAAGGTCCAGCCCGTGGGCCACCTGTGCCTTGCCAAAATGCGCCACCGTGCGGCACGGAAATTCCAAAGCCGCGGCCATGTCCGCCGGCCATTTCCGTCCGGGCGGCAAAACTTCCTCCGCCGATGCGTAATGAAACAGCAGGTACTCGGCGAGCAGTTTCTCGGATTCGTAAATCGAACTCATGGCGTTCATCTGGGGTGCTCCCGATCCCGCAGCATCGGATCGGCTCATAAAAAAAGCGGCCCGACTGATCGTCTTCAAGGAAAACCCATTAACCTTAAAGTCGTCTCAGTCGGACCGCCTATGTTGTCGCGACACGGCAAAACTACAAAGAACGCCCCCCTTGTCAAATGGAAATCGCGATTTTTTCAAAATTATTTTTCAGGGGGTGTTTCACGGGTGATTCACGGAGGGGGGGGGTTATTGGAATTGCTTGTGGTTAGGATGATTTTGGATCACCGTATTGGCGGGCCTGACACCTGATAGCTCAGGGGTCTCTTGTTGGTGAAATTCTCTTCAATCCGCGAAATCAGTGGCAATATACTTCGTTGCAACCCTTTTTATTTTCCATTTCAGCACCAGAACCCGCGCATCGAGGGCTCTGATGATGATCAGCGTCTTGCTCGGATTGAGCCTGGTCTTCTTGTGTCTGGCCGTTAGCGCAGAGGTCCCGCAGCCGAATTCGCCCATGCTCGATGAAAACTTCCAGTCGGCCACCGCAGCCGCGCCGCTGAAGGGGTTTAAGAGCTATGGTGGAGACTGGGGCGTGCAGGAAGGCGTGCTGGTGGCCGGGGCGGGTGCCGGCCCGAAGTTGCTGCATGAATCCGTGCGAGTGGTTAGCGGCGAGGTGGGTGTGGAGATGTGGTTGGCGGATCGGCGCGAGGGCAACGCCGGCCTGATCGTCAACGTCAGCCAAGCGGATGTGGGCGCGGATGCCTTCAACGGTTATGAGGTGGCCCTTGATGCCAGCACCCAGACGTTGCGGCTCGGGCGGCATCGACAGAACTTTGAAGGGCTCCGTGACGTGCCATGCCCGGTGCCACTTCATGCGTGGATCCCACTGGTCGTTAGGCTCACGGAAACTTCGATAGAGGTGCTCGTTAATGGCCACAGCATGCTGCGCTTCGAGGATCCGCAGCGCTTGCTGCCCGATGCGGCCGTGGGCCTGCGAACCTGGCAGCGCGACGCCCGCTATCGTGACTTTTGGGTCAAATCGGATGGACCACGCCAGGCACTGCCGTTTGTGATGGCCGGCTCGTCAGCCGTGGACGGCGTCTGTGCCGGCTGGCAAGCCTTCCGGCGTGGTGCCGCACGCGGTGGATTTTCCCTAGAATCCGGCGGCCCCTTTGCCGCCCGCCAAAATCAATGTGTTGATTTGTTGGATGGGCAAGGTGAGTTAGGCATCGAACACACTGAGGCAGGTGCAACCGGCCTGGCTTTGGTCGCAGGCCGTTCCTATCAGGGGTTTTTGACAATCCGCAGCGACGCCCCGGCGGAGGTTTTTGTGGGCTTCCAAGACGCCAATGGCCACATCCTGGCAGAAATTCCGCTAGCCGTCACGGCAGGGGATTGGGGGCAACACAGGTTTGCTCTAACGCCAAAGGCGGATGCCGAAGACGGGCGTCTAACCATCACGTTGAAAGTCCCGGGTCGCATTCAATTGGCGCGTGCCTTTCTGCAACAAGGCGACTGGGCTTGGCCGCCATCGTTGGCGTTCGACGGGTTGCCGCCGGTCCTATTTTTGAAGCGCCATCCATTAACGGCGCCGCCGGCCGTCGGGTGCGACGTGTGGGCGGCGCGGCCGACGGCCCCTGGTTGCGCCATCGCCATTGTGGAACCCTCTCGGCCGGAGTTAGCGGCGCGCACGGTTTTCGCGGATTCCGCGGGATGCATCTACGACCTGAACCTTTCGCTAGACGCGCGGACGGTTTATTTTTCTTACGCCCGGAAGGATGAGAAAAACTGGCACCTGTGGCGAATCGGTGTGGATGGTACGGGGCTGCGCCAAATCACCGACGGCCCGTTCTACGATGTGAGTCCCTGTGAGACTGCTGATGGATTCCTGGTGTTTGTCTCCACGCGCCGCTTCGGGCACACCGCTTGCCAGCCAGGCCCCAGCTCCAATCTCTATCGGGTTTCGGCCGATGGGGGCATCCCTCAATGCCTGAGCATGAATACCCTATCCGATGCCTCGCCGCAACTTCTGCCCGATGGCCGTATCCTCTTCATGCGCTGGGAATACGTGGATCGCGACCTCACATTCCGCCAGAGCCTGTGGACCCAACACACGGACGGCAGCGGCTATCAGCTATTTTTCGGCAACACCCTGCGCGACCCGGGGCACCCTCTGGCAAGCCCGCCCAGTTCCCGGACGCAGCGACCGGGTGCTGGCCACCTTCGCACCCCATCACGGCTATCCGCACGGGGCAATTGGTTGGATCGAGACCCATCAGGGCCCTGAGGCGGCGCGCGGCGTGGGCTTCGATTGGATCACCCAAGAATTTTCCACGATTGGCGACACCCAGCACCCGTGGGGCTACCGCGATCCGTTTCCGCTGGACGAGCAGCGGTTTCTATGTGCCTACGGCGGCCCGGCCCAGCGCTTCCGCCTGTTTCTACACGACCTCGCGGACCGCCAACGCCTGCTCTATGAGGACGCATCGCTGCATTGCTTTTTTCCCATCGCGCTGAGCCCGGTGGCCCGCCCGCCATCGATTGCCGCGTACGCATCTGACCTAACGGAGAGTGCCTCCGGCTTGCCGGAAGAGCATCCGGCCGATGCCCAGCCGATGGGCACCTGTGTATTGCTAGATGTCTATCAGGGGCTCGGTCCGGCCATCCAGCGAGGCCGGGTGAAGTCCATCCGGATCATGGAACAGCTGCGAAAAACCGAAGATATACCGGTGACGCCGCACGTTGTCGAGTTCGGGCCGCGGGCTTACGACCAGTCGCCGCTGATGAGCTATGCCACCTACTATGCCAAACGCTGTTGGGGCGAAGTGCCGGTGGAGGCGGATGGATCTGCCCATTTCCGCGTGCCGGCCATGCGGGAAATCTACTTTCAAGCCTGTGACGACGAGGGCCGGGAACTCCAACGCATGACCTCCGCCGCCCAACTCATGCCCGGCGAAACCATTGGCTGCGTCGGTTGCCATGAGTCGCGTACCACGGCTCCGCCCACTTCGGCCAAGGTGCCCATCGCGGCACGGCGCGCCCCCTCGCAACCCCATAAACCCGCATGGGCACCCGACGGCATCATTGATTTCGTGTCCGTCGTCCAGCCCGTTCTGGACCGCCATTGCGTCAAATGCCACGGTGGAGAGCGGGTGGATGGTGGTTACGATTTGAGCGGTGATAAATCACGTTTTTTCAACATGGCCTATGATAACCTGTTGGGTAGAAGCCAGTCATACCGCCAGCACAACATGGACACCGGCGAGATGCTCCCGCAGGAGCTGGCGAAGGGCAAACCCCTGGTGCATTTCTTCTGGCTCCTCAAGACACCCACTGCGGTAAACCATGTGCTAGGGAGCGGATCGCATGCCAGCCGCTTGCCGGATTTCCTCACAGCAGAGCACTGCGGTGCCCCCGTTCCGCCCGAAGACTGCCGCCGAGTTTACACATGGATAGACGCCAACGTGCCCTACTATGGCACCTACGCCACCAGCCGACCGCGTAGCGGTGGCAAGCGTGACCTGTGCGCCGACCCTCTAACCGGCGAACCCGCTGAGTGGTTGGCAAAGGACTTCATGCCGGTCTATGCGCGGCGCTGTGCCTCCTGCCACGGTGCCTATCCGACCGATGGACGCCTGCTCACCTGTTGGGACGGGCGCACGGCCTGGCTCAATTTCACCCGGCCGCATTGCAGTGCCGCTCTAACCGCGCATCTGGCAAAATCCGCCGGGGGTCGCGGTATAAATCACCAAGCTGACGGCACGGCCATCCCGATGTTTGCCGACACCTCGGATGCGGACTATCAGACGATGCTGCATGCGCTGCAAACCGGCTCTCGGCAAGCTCTCGATACGCCGGGCCCGGACATGCCAGGATTCAAGTTCACCCGCCGGGAACCCTAGCGAGCCCTCACCTCCAGTCCCTCATTGACCCCTTCCAAATCCCCATCCCTCGCGATGTCGCCGACACCAACCCCGCCGCCTACCAAGCCATGCACGCGAAGAGTCTCCGGCAGGATGCCGGAGACAGCCGCCAAGATGGCGGCGCTCCCCTCCGCCGCATGCAGTCGTTTTTTTCAAGAAAACTGAAAAATAGTCAAAGCCACCCGCTGCCCACCGAGACCATCATCATCTAACCAACCAAACACCAGCCACCTGCCCGCCCGGCCTCACCGCCATGCGGGCATTTTTTTTCACCCAAACAGTCACCCAATGTCTGAACAATACAAGGTGACAGATGAAATGTAGAGAATTATTCATGGTCAGCGACGGTGATAGACGCGCCGCTACAATGTGACAAATATTCACGGGCGGCTCCGGAGCTTGACAGCGCCCGTCTGTTGGTATGAACTGGTCGCAAGGATATGGCAGGCAACAAACATATAGGAATTCTCACTGCGGGGGGCGACAGCCCGGGCCTCAATGCCGCCATCCGCAGCGTCGGTAAGGCCGCCTTGAGCTGTGGCATGGAAGTCACAGGCTTTCGGGACGGCTTTCGCGGCCTGGCCGAAAACCTCCGCTTTCCCCTCGACAAGACCACTCTCGCCGGCATCCTCACCGTCGGTGGCACGATCCTCGGCACCGGCCGCGATAAGCCGCACCGCATGGAAGTGGACGGTGAAATCCGCGATATGACCGACGTGATCGCCGAGACATACCACCACAACCGCCTCGATGCCTTGGTGTGCATCGGCGGGGGCGGCACCCACAAAAACATCCTTCGCCTGATGGACAAGGGACTCAATATTGTCTCCCTGCCCAAGACCATCGATAACGACCTCGCACTAACGGACACCTCGATCGGCTTCGATACCGCCTTGGGCATTGTCACCGAGGTGGTGGACCGGTTGCACAGCACGGCACACAGCCACCATCGGATCATTGTGGCCGAGATCATGGGTAACCGCGCCGGCTGGCTGGCGCTGGGTGCCGGCATCGCCGGTGGTGCCGATGTGATCCTCATTCCAGAAATCCCCTATCAAGTCGAGACCGTCGCCGCGGCGATCCGGCGGAGGAGCGATCACGGGACGAATTTCAGCATTGTGGCGGTGGCCGAGGGCGCAATGAGCGTCAACGATGTGGCGGTTTACACCGCTGCCAAGCAACGCAAAAAGGCCAGCAAAGGCACTCCTGAGCATGCGCAAGCGAAGCAGGAACTCGCCGCCTTCAATGAGCGCCATGGCGGCCATACGTTGCGCCTCTCCAAGCAATTGGAAGAACTCACGAAACTCGAGGCCCGCGTGACCATTCTCGGCTACCTGCAACGCGGGGGCACCCCTTCAGCTGGCGATCGTCTGTTAGCTACTCGGCTCGGTTCGCGCTGCGTCGAGTTGATTGCAAGCGAATGCTTCGGGGTGATGGTGGCTGATCGAGGCGGGGTGGCCACTCCGGTTCCCATTGCAGAGGTGGCCGGCAATCTTAAGCTCATCGCGCCGGACCATGCGTGGGTGCTGAGCGCCCGCCGGGTGGGCACCTGCTTGGGCGATTGAGCCAGATGGCTGGGACAATTGAGCCACATGGCTGGTCGTCTCGAGGCAGGTCTATCCCCCGAGATAATTGCCATAGGTGAGCGACAGGACCGCTGCGACGAGAACGATGAATGCAACGCTGATGGTCTGGAGCGTGAGGCGGCGGCACTCGCGCCACTCGCGCAACACCACCCCGACCAAATTACTGATGAGCACCAACAGGATCATGTGAATGGCCCAGCTCGTGAACTTGTAGGAACCCATCCGCACATGACCTAGATTGTAGAAGAAAAACTGGCCATACCAAAACAGCCCGGTGATGGCCGCCATCAGGAAATTGACCGGCAACGCCGCCTCTGGCTGGCCGGCTGGCAATCTGACGAATTCGCCGATGGACTGGTGCCGTGCGTGCAGATAGAGGCAATATAGAGATGTTGTTAGAAACGCGCCGGTGTTGGAGAAGATATAGACGACGTTGCCGCGGAATACCCCGGCTCCATGGGCGGTGGCCACCTCGGCAATCGGCTCGCCGGCTTCCAGCGCAAATCCATACACCGCAGAGAGCACGCCCGCTAACAACGACAGCAGGAATCCCTTGACCAGCGAAAAATCACCACTCAACTGCTGCGCACTGAGGTCGCGCTCCTTGAGCCGGCCCGCCCAACCAGCCCCGGCAATGCCCAGGGTTCCGATGGCAATGCCCGCGATAATCCATTCCGCGCCCGGCTTGCTCAACGTCGCCGCCAGCGTCCCTTTGAACAATGGCGGAATCAAGGTGCCTAACACGCTCGACAGCCCCACAGCGATGGCATAAGTGAGCGAGAAACCGATGTAGCGGATCGATATGCCAAACGCCGTACCGCCAATGCCATAGGCGGCACCTAGAAAAAATGAGTGCCACATCGCCGGCTTTGGTGCCTCAGCCAGCACTGCGGCGAGTTGAGGAATGGTGAGCCATGCGCCTAGCAAGGGCAGCAGCAGCCAACAAAACGACGCCTGGGTGAGCCAGTAGGTTTGCCATGACCAGCCGCGGACGCGCTTTTCCGGGGTATAGCAAGTGGCGGCGAAGCTGGCACCCACAGCGTGCAGAACGATGCCGAGGAGCGGGTTGGAGGCAATGGGAGGCATCGGGTTGTTAGTTGCAATCTAGGTCAGTCGCAGTGGAATACTTCTTCCATCGGGGCCCACCATTCGTTTGCAGCGCGGCCGATGAGTGGCCGCTGGCAGGGCATGCACACGGCCCACCAGCGCTGGGTCGTCGGATCTGCGGCCATCGTAGCCATGTCGGCGGCAAAGTCCTCGCCAACGTATTCGAAGTAGCTGAAGAGGAAATGTTGGCCATCATCGAACTGGCGCAGATAGATCGAGTAATTTCGCAGGTTGCAGCGTGCGATCATATCCAGCACATCGGGCCAGACCGCAGCGTGGAGGAGTTTATATTCCGCGAGTTTATCGGCGTTGAGGCCGATGACCGATCCGTAGCGTTGCATAGGGTTGGGGCAGGGAGGGTGGGGGAGATTTCTCAAGGGGCTTGGTCGAACTCGCCGAGTTGCAGCGGATAGACGCCGTGTTCGCGCACCAGTTTGACAATATAGTCATAGGTGTGGCCCGAGACGTTGCTGCTCACTGAGTGGTCGGATTGGAAGATGAGCCCGCCACCCTTGGCGGCATTGAGTTTTCGCAATACTTCTCGGCGGATGGCCGCATGATCGCCGCTTTCCCACACTTGAATGTCACTGTTGCCGCAGAAGCCGATGCCGTGACCGTATTGGCCGCGCAACTCAACCACATCCATACCCGCCTTCACTTCGAGCGGGTTGTAGGCATCCACACCTATCTCGATGTAATCCGGCAGAATCGCCTTGACGTTGCCGCAGCCGTGATAAATCACCGGCAACCCAGCAGCATGCGCCGCCGCAACCATCTGTGCCACCCATGGCTTGAAATACTCGCGCCAATAGCCCGGTGCCATGAACGTGCACTTCTTGTAGGCCACGTCGCCCCAGATGACGAAGCCGTCTAACATGCCGTTGGCCGCGGCGATTTCGGCCTTCGCCAGGGCCAGATAGAATGCGCCGATGCGGTTGATCATCTCGCCCATTTCGTCGGGGTACTCGCCCATCCACATCAGGGCGTTTTCCTGGCCGATGAGGCGGGTGAGGCACTCGCTCACCTCGATGACGCTGCCATAGACCGGGAAGTCCGGGCGCAGCGAGCGGACGGTATCGATCCAGGCTGGCGAGTTGCGCTCGAAGCCGTCGCCGACGCCGGCGATCTGGTTGTCGCCGGCGGCGAAAAACCGCCGTGGGTCGTCGGGCGGATCAAACTCGGCGGCTTGGAGTTTTTCAAAAGTATCGGTGTCCCAGGCCTGCATCTCGGGCATCGGATAGGAAAAATGCTTGTGCATGATGGCTCCGAAGCCAGTCCTAACAGTCACCTCGTCCGCCGTTTCGCTGAGTGTTTCGAAGGGGCGGATCCAGGGGTCGAAGTTAGGGACGGTGACGATCCAATCCAGATCATAGTGATAGTATGGGTTGGCATCTGGGGCGAGGCAGAGTTCCTTGCGCCAGCGCTGGGTGAAGCCGCCCCAGAAAAAATCACTGATAGGCACGCGGTCCGGCTCCTGATGGTGGAGAGCGAGATTCATGCGTTCGAGCTTGCGCAGGGTGTTGTCCTTGCGCCCGGTAATCTCGGCGGTCCGGCCGACGGTATTGAACATGCTCACGGGCCGATTATTCATCCCACGCAGAAGCTGTCACGAAATTTCGATGCGCGGCTCAGATCTCAGCGTTCGACCTCGCTTTCGACAACGGAGCGAACAAGTCGGATTCCCGAACTGTCGGCTGTGGGCGGAAGCGCAATACCTCAAACAAATGTTACCATGCGAGGACTGACCCCATCGGCCGATGGGGTCAGTCCTCCTGAGTAAGTCGCTGTAATCCGTTGATTAT
>CAIQXC010000415.1 GCA_903875675.1 Akkermansiaceae bacterium | reverse complement strand
TGATCACCCACTGCAACGCCTCTTGGTTGAGGCGGCGGGTCAAGTAATCTTTGGGACTGATCCCGGTGCTGCGGGAAAACGCCATCGAGAATGCGTCCGGGGTCGTGCCATAGGTCCTGGCCAGCGGCCCGAGACGCAAGTCCGCACCGAGGTTGCGCTCAATGAAATTGAACACCTCGATGAACTGCGTGTGGGTCTCCAAATGACGCGTGATCACCTCGTCGATTTCCGGAACCGCCACGGCCATCCACGACAGCAAGTGCCCGCGCATCTCTAGCAAACTTGCCACGCCGATGCTTCTATCAGGCTCCAGCCACCCGCGCCACTCGGCTGGATCGAAGCCGCCGATTTTGCGGGGTTCACGCCCGGGCCAATCGAGCAGCGGGTCCACTCCCGGCAGCCATTCGCAGCTCAATTTGAAAAACAAGACCTCGCACTCTTCCTTGCAGCGCCGCTCCACCGGAGTGTTGCCGGGCAGGAACCAGACTTGTCCTGGTTCAAGTTCGTGGATCACCCGCTCATGGACCACCTGCCGGCGGCCTGACAAGACCACTTCGATGTGGTGGATGCAGTCGCTTTGTTGTTTTCCATCCGATCCCCATTCCGAGCCAACCTCGGCAAAATACATGCCCACCAGATGAATGCGAAATTTCGCCGCAAGCTGCCATTCGCGCTCCGCGCTGGCACTGCTGACGAGGGTTCTCATGCAGGCGTGCGCCCTGGCGTCGGTGGTATCGATCAACTTCATGGCCGTCTGAGCATGAGTAGGTGTTGGAAAAATGCAAGAAATTCAGGGATATGTCCATGGTCAACCCGGTGATTTACAGGCATGATCAAAAAACATTGCCGCTGTTTCCCGATCATTCCGCACCCGGAAGATTTTTCCAGCCCCAAATCGATCATCCATACGCCCATGAACATTCAGCCCAAATCGAGCATTCCATCCGTCATGACAAGCATCGTTCGTCAGTCCCAGGCAATCCTTGCGGCCGCCCTGTTCGCGGCCGGTTCAGGCAGCGTCTTGGCCGACACCGTGATCTATCAGGATTCTTTCAATACCCCGGGCATCGACTGCGGGGGTCCCTTCACCTCGTCGCTGGGCGGGACCGCGCCGAACGTGCGGGGGACGGATCCGACACCGGGTGGCGGCAACTATTCGGCCTCCACTTGGTCCTTCGCCGCGGAAACCGGCGGCTGGGGCCAAACCGGCGCTGGCTATGCCACGCCGACCAGCAGCAACTACCTACCCTTCACCCCCGTGGCTGGCACGGTCTATACCCTCACTGCGACCATCGACGCCACGGCCTCGGCCAACGGCGAATGGTTCACCATCGGCTTCACCTCGAGCCCCGGTAATTGGGTGCCTGGTAATTTCGTCGCTGATCTAACAAACAACCTGGTCCGCGGCGGCCAAATCAAAACGGTGAGCGTCACCCTCGACACCACCGCCCCGGGTTGGACCAACGCGCAAAATCTCGCCTATGCCGGCTGGTTCACCCCTGTGGCCGGCTACCTGAATCTGAATCCTGCCAACCCGGAAGTGAAGATCAGCAATTTCTCCCTGACCACGCAGGTCGCCACGAGGACCACTTGGGATGCCGTCCAGACCGTCAACCTGAGCGATCCAACCCAAGTCATCCATAGCGGAACCTTGGTCGGCACGGTCGTCGCCGCCTTCGGGCCGACGGTCAACGGAGTCAACTTTTCGACCGGCGGCATGACGGAATCGGGCGGGTCTGGCGGCGGATGGATCATTCCCGGTGCCACGGATCCTTACACCCAATTGGTGGCAGGACGCCACTATGGCGGCATACTTACTTTGCAGGTCACCGGTCTAACAGTCGGCCAGGGTTATCTCTTTCAAGTTTTCGCCAATGGCGGGAGCGGAACCGCCACGCAAACCGTCACCAGCGGCGGCTCTCCCTCACTGGCCATGCCCTTGGGTAGCGCCAGCTATCTCGTCGGGCGTTTCACTGCTGACAGCACGTCGCGGAGTTTCTTCCTCACCGGCAGTGGCGATCTGGCGACCTATACCTCGGCGCAAGTTCGCCTGATGCCCCCCTGCACCGTGACCTATGACGGCAATGGCAACACCGATGGCACGGCACCAAACGACGACAACAGTCCGTATGCCAACGGTTCCAGCGTGACCGTTCTCGGCAATACCGCCAACTTGAGCAAATCCGGTTTCACCTTCCTCGGTTGGAACACCGCCGCCGATGACTCGGGCACCAACTATAACCCGGCCGACACCTTCGCCATCATCGGCGACACGACGCTCCATGCCCGCTGGCTTGCCAACAGCAGCTATGCGGTGCTCTATAACGGCAACGGCAACACCGGCGGCACCCCGCCGGCCGATCCCAACCCATATTCCTCCGGTGCCACAGCGACGGTTCTGGGCAACACCGGCGGATTGACACGGTCAGGTGGCTATGCGTTCTCGCATTGGAATACCTCGGCAGATGGAAGCGGCGCACCCTACAATCCAGCCGATATATTCAACATTTCGGGCACCACCACACTCTATGCCCAGTGGATCGACGTGCCTCGTGATCTAGTCTGGAACAACGGCACCGCCGCCGGGTTATGGAACAGCACCGATGCCAACTGGTCGGGAGCGACATGGAGCA
This sequence comes from Akkermansiaceae bacterium, assembly GCA_903875675.1. Taxonomy (GTDB): domain Bacteria; phylum Verrucomicrobiota; class Verrucomicrobiia; order Verrucomicrobiales; family Akkermansiaceae; genus Luteolibacter. Next base: position 12,647 of record CAIQXC010000415.1, on the reverse strand, counting down.
ATGGCCGGCCCGACAACGCGTTCTTCACTTCAATGGGCGGCAGCGTGTCACTGGATGCGATCACCGCCGGCTCGGTCAATGTGGGTCATCCCGGTATGAATTTTCCCTCCACCAGCTTTTCCGGCACCAGTCTGACAGCGACCTCCCTCACCGTGCAGGGTAACGGCAACAATGACGGCGCATACTCGGTCAATCCAACGCTGACCCTGAACGTGTCCACTGTCACCATTGAGGGAGACATGGCGGCAGGGCGTGCCAATCTGACCATTGCCGGCGGCAATGTCACCGCAGGCCGTTTCATCACGTCCGCAGCCAGCGCCGACTGGGGCCGACTGGTCATTGCGGGCGGTACGGTGACGGCCACCAATGGCGTGGACGGCTCGGTCCATACCGGGGCGACCTTCCAACTCGACCTCAACGGTGGCGAACTCCGCAGCCCGTCGCTGCGCGTCGCCGACCGCGAGGTTGGAACTAACAATGACGCCTGGCTGACCTTCAACGGTGGCAGGCTCACCGTCATCGGCGCGGACAACGCCAACTTCGTCACTCTCTATGGCGGTAACCAAAACTGCTATGTCGGGGCAGGCGGCGCGGTGATCAATACAAACAGTTTTAACATCGGCATTCTCGTGAACCTCAAGGCGGCAGGTGCGGGCGGTCTAACCAAACAAGGCGAGGGCACGCTGACCCTCTCCGGCACCAACACCTACAGCGGTGACACCACCGTGGAGGCCGGCAGCCTAGTCCTCGCCACCGGCGGCAGCAGCCGGTTCCACCCGACGTGGAACAACACATCTAACAAGATAACCGGCACCAGCAATCCCGCCGTGAACCTCGACGGCGAAATCTATCTCGAGCTGGCAGCCGCCAACCTAACCCATGGCAACAGCTGGCTCATCGTCGATGCCGCCCATGTCGTGGCTTCCTACGGCGGCACCTTTGGCGTCAACAGCTCGCTCGGGGCGTTCACCAACGATGCCGGCGTCTGGACCCTGACGCAGGGCGGCAACGTCTGGACGTTTACCCAAGCCACCGGCCAGCTCGGTCTCCAAACCCCCGATGCGTTCCTCAGCTGGATCGACGCCACCTGGCCGACGCTCCTGGACAAATCCCCTGCGGGCGACCCCGACCACGACGGCATTCCGAATTTGTTGGAATATGTGCTGCAAAATGGCGACCCGTCGGTTGGGGCCACCGCCATCCTGCCGACCTTGACCACCACGGCCACGGATCTTGTCTTCACCTTTCATCGCCGCGCCGCTTCCACCGCCGACACGACCCAGACGTTCGAATACAGCGACAATCTAACAATCTGGACGCCCCTTGCCATTCCGGGTGGCACCGGTGTGGTGGTCACGGATATCGGAGGTGGCATGGATGAAGTGGTCGTCACCGTGCCGAGAGGATTCAACACAACGCTCTTTGGCCGCCTCGCAGTGACGAAGCCATAGTAGTCGGCGGCTCCGCGCACAGCCGACACTGAGGGAACCCGACTTCCGCACACCAATGAATAAAAGACCGAATCAGCAAGCACCACTCCTCGGAATCCTGCCTGGCTTTATTTTGGGAGCGGCATTGAGCTTGGTCTCAGCAGAGCCTCTGCCTGAAGTAGCAACCGGCGGGTCGGACGCACCGACGGTGAACCGGGATGCGGCGGTGGGTTCGCCCAATGATTGCAATGTCATCTGGAATTCACCGAGCAAAGATTCCTTTGGCTCGATGCCGCTGGGAAACGGCGATATCGGCCTGAACGTCTGGGTCGAAGAGGGCGGCGATCTGCAGTTCTATATCAGCAAGGCCGATGCGTTCGACAGCAATCACGTGAACCGAAAACTAGGCAAAATCCGAGTTGCGCTGAAACCCAATCCCTTTGCCGCCGGGCTGCCGTTTCGTCAAACACTGGATCTGCAAAACGCCCGTATCTCAGTGCAAGCCGGCAAGACGGGCGAAGTCGTGTCACTGGAGGTTTGGGTTGACGCCAACCGTCCTGTGATTCATCTGCGCGGTCAAAGCGAATTGCCTATCGAGACACAGGTCAGCATCGAGTCGATCCGCCCGCAGCGGCAAGTGGAAAACTTGGCTTCGGCCTATACGCAGCCCGCCCCCCCGGATGTGTTGTTGGCTGACAAGGCCGATCGACTGCTTTGGTGCTTCCGCAACGAAAGCTCGATTTGGTCGGCGAATTTGCTCCAGGAAGGCTCAGGCGAGTTGGCCAAGAAGATGAAGGATCCGTTATTGCACCGGACCTTCGGTGCGCTGGCCCGCGGTACGGGACTTCTGCGCAAGTCGCCCAACGGGCTCGTCGCATCGGCCAAGACCCACACCCTGGATCTTTCGATCGACGTGCTAAACGATCAGACCGACACGACCGAACAGTGGCAGTCCCAACTGGAGAAGCAGGCGGCGGACACGGATAAACTCGATCCGATGGAAATGAGGAAGGCTCATTGCCAATGGTGGTCTCAATTCTGGCAACGCAGTCATATTGTCGTGGGCGGTTGCGAACAAGCGAAGACGATCACCCAGGGCTATGCCCTCGAACGGTTCGTTCAGGCCTGCGCCAGCCGTGGAGCTTTCCCGCTGCTCTTCAACGGCTCGATCTTCACGATGGACATGCCCGCCGGGACCTACGCTTTCGGCGGGCCGCGCGGCGCGGCTGCTAATGCCGACCAGCGCGATTGGGGGAACTTGCCAATCATGTGGCAAAATACCCGGCTGCCGTATTGGTCAATGATCGCTCGCGGCGACTTCGACCTGATGAAGCCTGTTTTTGAGGCGGTGTTCGATTCCTTGGAGGTTTCCAAGGCTCGCTCGCAGGCCTGGTTCAAGCACGACGGCGCGGTGATGACCGAGGCGATGCTCTGGAAGGGCGCGTCGGCCATGTTTCCCCTTCCCGGGCACTTGCAGTATCATTTCACCAGCAACGTCGAGATGCCGTCAATGATGGGCGATTACTACGAGTACACACAGGATCGACAATTCCTCAGCAAAGTCCTTTTGCCATGCGCCGACGCCTTTGTCACATTTTTCGAGAAGCATTTTCCCCGGCGCGACGCGCATGGAAAATGGGTCATATCGCCAGCCGGGGCAGTCGAAACGTATCAGCCAGTAACAAATCCGGTCACGGAGGTGTGCGGGCTGCGATACCTGCTCGGCAAGCTTTCGGCGATGGATGAGGAGTTGATCGGCAAGGAGCGCAAGGCGCATTGGCGCAAGCTCTTCGACGAACTTCCGTCCGTGCCCACGCGGGTCATCAAGGGGCAGACGCTGTTGTCCCCGGGAGAGACATACAGCGGCCGGCTTATCTGCGAGACGCCGGAACTGTACGCCGTCTATCCGTTCCGCCAGGCCACCCTCTGGAATCCGGACCTCCTGTCCGTGGGGCGGCAATCGTTCGCCGTCCGCCAACTGAGTCTGGACGGGACTCCCGGCACGCAAAGTTGGCAGACCGGCGGCTGGGTCCAATCGCCCATGCAAGCGGCCTATCTCGGATTGCCCAAGGCCACGGCCAGGCTGGTCGGCCTGAACTTCGCCGACCAATTTCCGTGCTTCGGCGATAACCGCTTCGGCGAACAAGGCAACACGCCGCCCCCTCAGCCGGGTCGTCCGCGGGCACGGTTCCCCGCCTTCTGGGAAACCAAAATGGACTATACCCCCGACAGCGATCATGGAGCCAACAGCGCCAACGGGCTGCAAAGCATGATCTTGCAAGCCAACGACCGACAGATCTACGTGTTGCCCGCCTGGCCGGAGGATTGGGATGTCGAGTTCAAGTTGCACGCGCCCTATCAGACGACCGTGGAGGGTGTCTATCGCAACGGCAGGATGCAGTCCTTGAAGGTGACTCCCGCGTCGCGCCAGGCCGATGTGATTGACATGACAACGCAGGTCAATCGCATCCGCACGCTGGTAACGATCGCGTGCTCCGATCGCAATGATCTGTTTGGCCTGCCGCCGATGTCGGACGGTCAAGTGACGCCGGAAGATGTTGTTAGACTAAAGACCACCGGCCCCTGGCTGTCAACCTACGGCGAAAGCCTCTATGGAGTTCGCGGCGGACCCATTGCCGCCGGACGATGGGGCGGAAGCGTTTCCAAGGGCAAGGTTGTCTATCTCCATGTGTTCGACTGGCCAGCCGAGCAACTTCAATTGCCTCTCCTGCCGAAAAAGATCGTCGCTGCATCGGCCCTTACCGGGGGCCAGGTGAGCGTCAAGCAGGATGGACAATTTCTGTTGATCTCGTTGCCAGCCGCCCAACGCGACGCCACCGACACGATCATCAAATTGGAACTGGAGGAGCCAATCAACCCCTAATCCGCAGTTGCTTAAAGCCGGTAACGTGGGAAATCGTGCTCAGGGAGCGGGGCTTATGGCGGCCGCAGTGAGGCTGAGGATCTAGCCAAAGCGGTGTCGCGCTTCGCTTGCCACCGCACTCCATACAATGACGGTTAGAGTAATCACCGTTGGCTCCGCACTATAGACAATCCGCCCCGCAATGAGCATATTTGCCTCGTGTCACCCACTGCATTCCCTTGCGGCAGCGCTCGAGCCGCTCGTTTGTTCCTTCCCACAGCCCTATGAAAACACGCTTCACCGCCCTCGCTCTAACGATTTTCGTCACTTTCGTATCCGCGTCCGAGCAGAGCAATTTGCTGCGAAACGGTTCGTTTGAAGGCTCATTGCTGTATTGGCACAACCTCGAGCCCAAGGATTACGAACTCGTCAGGGACGCCAACGCCCCGACCGGCGAGTTCGCCCTCAAACTGAAATCCAGCTTCATCATGAGCGCGCCATTTGTTGCAAAACGCGGGGAATCCTACACGGTCAGCTTCTTCGCCAAGGGCGAAAAACCAGGCCGCGTGGACGTTTCGATGCCGCCGAGCGCCCGTGAGGTGGGGCAGAAATCCGGACGCTTGTGGGTTGCAGGCGCGGGGAAAAGCGCGGAGATCACCACCGAATGGCGGCGCCTGTCGTTCACTTGGGCGGCCGATGTTCCGGCGGATGGCTTCTGGCCCAACCCGCATTACCTTGTGCAGATCAGCGGCGAAAAAGGCCATGCGCTATTCATCGATGGAGTGACCGTGACCGAGGGCAAGCTGGGCACTCCCGCCTATGTGTCGCGGTGCCCGATCGAGGCGGTGGCGGACTGCGCGAACCTCCCCGGTTGGGACGGCGCGGCGGGCAACGCCTTTGTCAAAGGCGCGACGGCGCAGATGGTTGCACATGTTGCCAACCCCGGCAAAGAACCCCGCGAGGTCATCGTGCGCTGGCAACTCGTGGACTACGAGGGTGAGATGTTGATTTCCCCACCCGCCGATAACACGGTGACGATTCCCGCCGGCAAGACCTACACGGCGACCACGCCTGTTCCGCTCACGCGCAACGGTTTCGTCTTCGCGCGGCTCAGTGTGTTGGACTCGAAGGATGGAGCTACGGTGATCGACAAGTCCGACTTTCCGCTGACATCGATACCCTATCCGAAAAACGCCACCAAGCCCGACTATCGCGAACGCTTCGGCGGCTCATTCGCGGGTCGCGAAGAAATGCTGAAAAAATTCCAGCGGCTCGGCTTCGGCTGGACGCGTTGGTTTCCCGAAACCAAGTGGCAGTTCTTTCAACCGCAAGCCGGTGATCCATTCAACTGGCATGACGAGGATTTCGCACTCGCCTCGTCCTATGGGGTTTCCCAGCATGTCGTTCTCTACGGCTGGCCCAAGGGTCTGATGGACACGGATTTCAGTCAACCCAATCGCCAACCGTTGCCCCTCGACATGAAATGGCAAGCGAACGACCCGCGCTGGGATGATCTCACGATCGAGACCGCGTGGGACAAGTTCGTCAAGGCGGCGGCGGCTCATTTCAAAGGCAAGTCGATGATCTTCGAGCTGTCGAACGAGCCGGAATTCGACAAATGGGACAAGTTCGTCCCTGAATATGCGAAGTTCACCATCCGCACCGCCAAGCTCATCCGGGCGACCGACCCGAAGGCGAAGATCATGCTCAACAATGTCTATGGGATCCCGAGTTCTTTGAATGCCGCTTTCTTCGATGCCGGCGGCTTGAAATATATCGATGTCGTCTCGTGGCACGATTACCACTCCGGTTGGCTGACCGACGCGCAGGGGATCAAGCGGATGAAACAACGCTTGGACGAAGCCGGCGGCAAGCACGTCGAAATCTGGTTCAACGAAGGCTGGGCCTACACCAACACCGCAGTCGATGAACCCATCGCCTGCACCAATCTAACATCTGCCGAAAGCACCAACGCCCAAGCGGCAAGCGTCGCCGAGATGACGGTCGCGGGACAGGAGAAGACCATCCTTTTCCACACCGGCTACGAGGACCATGGCCAGAGTTTCTGGGACTATAGCGGACCGGGAACATTGCTGTGGGATTGGTATAAGTATCCGCTTCCCTTGGTTGCGATGTGGAATGTTCTCAACCATCATATCGGGATCAGTGAAGTCGTCGGTTTCGTGCGTCCGCCTGGCGCAAACTTCACGATCTTCCAGGACCTGCGCAATGGCAAAGGCGTGATGATCGCCTATGCCGATCGCGAATCCAAGAGCGACGTGACGGTGGAGCTGCCCGACTTCGGCGCACCGCTCCTCGCCGAGGACATCATGGGCAATGTGGGAAAGGCATCACGCACCCTGATGCTATCCAAGACCGGCCGGCCCGTGATCCTGTACACGTCTGGAAAAACACCGGGAAAGACCTTCCTCGCAGCACTCACCCCGCTCGACCGCAAAAACGCCAGCTTTGTTCGCACGGCCCCCGGTGCCACTCCAACCTATCGATTGCCGCCGACATGGGAGGGCTCAACCAAGGGCCAGAGCGATGGCAGCGTCGCTCTCGCCAATGGCAAACCCATCTGGAAACTCTGTCGGCTCTATCCGGACGACGCCATCATGACCGCGAACTATTCGCCGCTGGTCTGGGGCAATGGTGAGTGGATTGCCCCCGACCACTCGCAGGGCGGCCACCCGAGCGCCCGAATCGCCGATGGCAAAGTCAGCTTCGGGACGCTCGGTCCGTGGGGTGGCACCGACCCCAAATACGCGAAAATCCCGGTCCTCGCCTTCATCGCCCCGAAGAACGGCATCTATCAAGTGAGCGGCAGCGCCAGCAGCAAACCGTGGGAAGGCAACGCCCAAACCTGCCCGCTGGCGCTACGCAAAATGGACAGCCAACGTGCCGCCGAGATCACCACCCTGCAACTCCCTCGCGACGGCTCGCCAGTGCCGATCTCCACCGAAGTCGAACTCACCGCCGGCCACGAATTGCTCTTCGTACCCATGATGCAGCAACTCCCCAACAACGCCACTAACCTCACCATCGAGAACCTGCTCATCACCGCCAAACCATCCGGATCCGATCCCCCCGAATGAGGAAATCGACACTTTGCCCGGGAATGGGAATCATTCCATCCGTGATGCGTGCCAAGGCGTCTTGGTTCCCACGGCAGGCACGCCTCTATCAATCCTACAAATTCTTGTGCGGCTCCTGAGCTTGACACCCATTTCAGGGAGTTGAACTTGCTCGGCCCTGTGGCGCTTTTGAGGTCGTACGCTGAGTTCTGAGCTTGCCAGGCAGCGGGTGGCTGGCATGGTGGTGGCACCTCAAAGCGGCATTTTCCCATGTTTATTTATTTTTTAGTAGCCCTCGGCAGCGGTCTGGGCGGATTGTTGCGCTTCGCCATCTCCGGGTATGCGGCCCAGCACTGGGGCGAGACGTTCCCATGGGGCACCTTGCTGGTCAACGTCACCGGCTCGTTTGTCATCGGTTTTTTCGCCACCCTGACCGAACCGGGCGGTCGGGTGTTTGTCAGCGGCAGCGGGCGCCAGTTTGTGATGTCCGGCGTGCTGGGCGGCTACACCACGTTTTCCTCGTTCAGTCTGCAAACGCTCTCGCTGGCCCGCGATGGCGATTGGTTGCAGGCGGGCTCCAACGCGGTTGTCAGCATGGTGCTTTGCCTCGCCGCCGTGTGGCTCGGCCATCTGCTGGCCGCCGCGCTCACCCATCCCCGCTAATCCACCCTATTTTAGCCAGGCAACTTCCCGCTGAAGCCATGATGGATGGTGGCTTGGTGACATTGCAAGGGGTGGGGGTCACCCAATACCGGCACGGCCGGATCACCGAATAATGTGTTAGTTTGGTTCTCTCGGACTTTTGGCTTGGATCGGCGGGCGGCAGCTTCTAGTTTTCCCCGGCGAGAGCCTTTTCCTCATGGTCAAAAAAGATTTTACCATCCTCAACAAGCTAGGCATTCATGCCCGGCCGGCCGCGCAATTTGTGAAGATCGCCAATCGCTTCCAAGCAGATATTTACGTTGAACGCGACGGCGAGGAAATCGACGGCAAAAGTATCATGGGAGTGATGATGCTCGCTGCCGGCCATGGTTCGGTCATTTGCGTCACCGCCGATGGCGTCGATGAAATCGCCGCGATCGCAGCCATAGGCGACCTGATTGAGCGCAAATTCGAAGAATCCTGAGCCGCTTCAGGCATTTGCGCCTTGCTAGTCAGCTTTTCCGCTAGCAAGCTGGCATCGTCCATGGCTAACAGCACGCACCCCACTGAAGTCGTCCACGAGGGCATCCCGGCGTCACCGGGAATTGCCATGGGCCCGGTTCACGTCATCGCCCGTGGCTTTTCGGCTCCCGAGGTATTTGAGATTGACCCCAGTGAGGTGGCCCACGAGCAGGAACGTTTTCGGCTGGCCGTGGAACTCACCAAGAAGCAACTGGCCGAGCTGCAAACGCGGCTGGAGAGCATCGCTGGCAAGGATCATGGGGACATTTTCGAGGCGCACATCATGATGCTGGAAGACCCGGCAGTGCTTGACCGGGTGGCAGCTGCCATCGCCAGCCGCAACCAAAACGCTGAGTACGCGTTTTACGCCGTGATGCAGACGTTTCTTGAGGGAATGCGGCGCATCCCGGACCCCTACCTCCGCGAGCGAACCGCCGATATCGAGGATGTCTCACAGCGCGTGCTGCGCAATTTCCAGCCCGACAGCGAACCGCATACCCTCGGGCCGGACGAAACCCATATCCTCATTGCCTACGACCTCACCCCGTCAGATACCGCCGGCATGGACCGCCGTCACTTGCTGGGTTTCGCCACCGAGCAAGGGAGCGTCAACTCGCATACCGCCATCCTCGCCCGTGCCTTTGGTATTCCCGCAGTGGTCGGGCTGAGCCGATCAGTCATTGACGTGACCGCATTGAGCTCGGCGATTCTCGATGGCTACGCCGGACGGCTTATTTTGCATCCATCGCCCGAGACGCTGGCGCATTACCGGCAGCTGCAAGCCGCCAAGGAGGCCATTCGCAGCACTCTGGAGGCCACCCGTCATGCCGCCACCGAGACGTTGGACGGGTATCACCTCACCGTTTCGGCAAACATCGAGTTGCTGGAGGAGCTCGACCTCGTTGCGCACAGCGGTGCCAAAGGTGTTGGCCTTTACCGCACCGAGTTTCTTCTCCTCAATGGCAGCGACATTCCCAGCGAGGCTGTGCAGGCCGAGGCCTACTCGCGGGTGGCCCGAGCCTTGGCACCCCACCCCGTGATCATCCGCACCCTGGATGCCGGTGGTGACAAACTGCCCGTTGAACCGCTCACCGAGCCGGAACCCAACCCGTTTTTGGGTTGGCGTGGCATCCGGGTATCGCTTGCCCGGCCCGACATGTTTCGCGAGCAACTCCGTGCCATCCTGCGGGCCAGCGCGGCGGGCAAAGTCGCGGTGATGTTTCCGCTCGTCTCAGGTCTCTCGGAAGTCGAGCGTGCCCGTGAGCTGATCCGCCGCTGCATGGATGAATTGGACCGCGAGGGCGTACCCTTCGACCATCAACTCCCGGTGGGAGTCATGGTAGAAGTGCCATCAGCTGCCGTCTGCGCTGATTTGCTCGCTCCGCATGTGGACTTTTTTTCCATCGGCACCAACGATCTCATCCAGTACACCGTCGCTGTGGACCGGGTCAACCCTCACGTCGCCGAACTCTACCGTCCCACCCACCCCGCCGTCATCCGCCTCATCAAACACACCATCGATGCCGGCATCGCCCATGGCATCTGGACCGGCATCTGCGGCGAAATGGCCGGCGATATCCGCCTCACCCCGCTGCTCATCGGCCTCGGCGCCAAGGAATTCTCCGTCGGCCCCCAACGCGTCGCTCGCGTCGGCCAAGCCATCCGCTGCCTCAACCATGCCGAATGCTCGGCCATGGCCACCGACGTGCTCGGCCAAACCCGCAGTTATGATATCCTCAATATTTCCTTGGAGATCGCCCGTCGCAGCTACGGCTATCTGCTGGACTAACCAGAAAAGAATTTCTTAAGGGATACAAAGAACGCCTTGATTCCAAGTATGCGAAACACGCTATCTTTTGGGACGGACATTTAAAGTCGGCGGTGCTGGCGTTGGTCGAAGCGCGGAAAACCGCGAGTCGCTCGTGCCGATGCTACGAAGTCATTTCCATTGGTGCGGACTGGACCAGCAGCGAGCACGTTCTAGGTTATGCACAGCCTGCATGTTCTTAGCCCTGGCGTGCCACCAGCGGTGATGCTCCCGCTGTTCATCGGTCAGCGCCGAAGCAAAGCACGAAGTCCATTGCGCGACCATCTACGCCTGAAATGCAGGCCGCAAGCCGTCATCCGCCAAACCATACAGCAACAGGTGGTATCGGATAGAACGCGGGCTGACGGGGTGAATTCGGGCACTTGGGAGGGGTTTTACGCCTGAAAATTTGCGAAAGGTTCGACTGCCGCCCCGGGCGAAATTCGGCCACGAGTTGCCGTGCTGTGTTTTTCGGCTTTGCTGATTGGGATTTCCTCGTCAAGCTTTCCGCATGCCCGGCGCTGTCGAAACCGATCCCCGATTCAGTGAATTCATCCTGCTCCAAGCGCAGAATGCCGGACTGTTTCTGGGCCAAATCCCCCATCCGGTCAGCGGCCAGCCGCAAATTAACCTGCGGGCCGCCCAGTCCGTGCTAGATTCACTCGAAATGCTCGTCGCCAAAACCCGCGGCAACCTGACCCCGCCGGAAGCCAAACTGCTAAGCGCCGCACTCACCCATTTGCGCCCGCTTTACGCCCAGGCCGCCGGCCAAAACAGCAATAACTCCTAACCAATCCGCAGCATGTCCTTCGATCCCTTCAACATCGGCCGAGTGCCCGTCGGCGGCCCGATGCCATTTTTCATTCTCGGTCCCTGTGCCTTGGAAAGTGAGGCATTTGCTTGGGAGATGGCCCGCTCGCTCAAGGAGATTGCTGAGCGCACCAGCATCCATTTCCTGTTCAAAGCGTCCTTTGACAAAGCCAACCGCACGGCCGTCGGCTCGTTCCGGGGGCCCGGTCCCCGCGAAGGATGCCGGATCCTCGGCGAGATCGCCAAAGAACTCGGCGTGCCCGTCACCACCGACATCCACACCGCTGAGCAGGCGGAAATCGCCGCAGAACACGTTGATTTGCTGCAAATCCCCTCGTTCCTGTGCCGCCAGACGGATTTGCTCGAAGCCGCTGCCAAGACCGGCCGCGCCGTCAACGTCAAGAAAGGCCAGTTCCTCGCCCCATGGGACACGGTCAACATTGCCGACAAGCTCCGCGCCTTTGGCTGCGAGCGCTTTGTCCTGACCGAACGCGGCACCACCTTCGGCTACAACAATCTCGTCGCCGACATGCGCTCGCTTTATTGGATGCGCAAGGAAGGCCTGCCGGTGGTGTTTGATGCCACCCACTCGGTCCAGAGGCCCGGCGGCCTGGGCGGCAGCACGGGCGGCGATGGCGAACTCGCCCCGGTGCTGGCCCGTGCGGCGGTGGCCACCGGAGTGGACGGCCTGTTCATGGAGGTGCACTCGGATCCGGCCAACGCTCTGTCGGATGGCCCCAACCAAATCCCGCTGGAATTCATCGAGGATTTGCTGGTGAAGCTCATCGCCATCCATCACGCATCGCACTGATCCCCGAACCCCGCCTTTTGTTGACCGGCCACCTTCCAGTCCTGCTGCTGCTCGCCCCCGGCTTGCTGATGGCGAGCGATGCCCAGCCACCCGGCCCGCCCAAGCGCGAAATCCCGGTGGCCTCACTGCTGCCTCCGGGCAGCGTTCTGTCGGGCGTCTTGCTCCCCCGCTACGATGAAAACCGCCGTCTCACCGGCCTGCTCCACGCCAAGAGCATGACCCTCGTCAGCGCCGAAATTCTCGATGCCGAGACGGTCTCCATTGAATTGTTCAACCCCGACAGCAGTCCTAAGGCACGGCTCGACCTAACGACCGCGAGGTTTGATCAAGCGGCCGGCACCCTGCACGCCAAGAACACCGTCACGCTGCGTTTCGAAAGCTTCAACGCCGTCGGCACTGGTCTGGCTTATCAAATCAACCAAGCTGAGGGCTTTTTGATGGGCCCCACCACCACCCGCATCAAGGCCCCGGCCAAAACCGCCATGAATCCTTCTGAATCCCCCCGCCGCCTAGCTTCCCTTCTCGGGGTTTCCCTCATCGCCCTGCCGGTAGTCGCCTCTGTGGCTCAAGAGGCGGAGGTGATTCAAGACGCCACTTCGGTGGCCCCGCTCGTCGCAGACGCCAACGCCGATGCCCGCAGGGGCCTGCGAACGGCGCTGAACGCTTCGGCGGAGGCCACCCGTGC
>CAIQXC010000414.1 GCA_903875675.1 Akkermansiaceae bacterium | reverse complement strand
CTTGTCGAATCTGACGCGCTACCCACGCAACGGCCACAGTTGGGACCCCTGTGGGATCCATCGTGGCGGCGGCACCTAGCAAGGACAACAGTTCCGTTCTGCTTTCAACGGGTGTCGTTGCGGACAACTGGTTGTGCGGCAGCGGCACCGACGCGAACCGGACAATCGCCACCGATCTGACGATCGATTCGATCGATTGAGCAGGCGGATGTGAAGGTCAACAGCGGCGCGACCCTGACCTTGGCGTCCGGCGGATTGATTTTCCAGAGCAATAATTTCTGGCTGCAATCATCCGCAGACGCCGGTTATCTAACATCGGGCATCAGCGACCTCTACCTGCAGGTCGGCGGGGGCATTCGCCCCGTGGTGGGCAATTTCAATCCAGGCGGAACGATCGAGACTGGGGGCCTTCATGGCAGTTTGCGGTCAAGTTCGCGTTCGAATGGAATATGGGCACAATCGGCCAGGATCCCGATGAGTTGCTCAGGTCTGAGGCGAAGCCAGGCTAATAGTAGCGCTCCAAGCGCTGGCGGCTTTTGAGATCCAGAGTCGCCGGATCCGTGATGAGGTAGCGGGTGTTGCGGTGATCCATCACCACAATGCTGCCACCGGCCAGCGGCTGGATGCTTTCGTCGTTCTCGACGGTGAAGTGGGTTTTGCCGCGATCGGTCGTCACATGCCATTCATATCCGTGGGCGGCACGCAGGATTGCATGAATGGATAGAATGAGTGGGACGAAATCCCGCTGCGCCAGCGCATCGAGCAACAGCTCCCGGGTGGGTCCGGGCAGTGCCGCCAAGTCCTCGATGCAGGCCAAGTCTTGCCCGCCCGAGCTGGTGATGGCGACCCAGCGATCCGGATCCGTCAGGGGGAAGAGCCGAAGTGGCAGGACGTTGTCATGCACCACGCCTGCGGCATCCGTGAACATCAGGTTGCCGGCGGGGTTGCGCTGCAGATCGAAATGAGTGGCTGGCGGATTCATGCTTGCGATACCTCTTGCATGGCTTGGTGCAGGCGGGCGTAGGTGCCGCTGGTCTTGAGCAGTTGCTCATGAGTGCCAATCTCACTGATGCGCCCGTCCTCTAACACCACCAGCCGATTGGCCAGCCGCAGCGTGCCGAGCCGGTGCGCGATGGCGATGGTGGTGCGGCCGTGGACGAGATTGTCCAGTGCCCGCTGGATTTCCCGCTCGGTCTCGGTATCCACCGACGAGGTGGCCTCATCGAGAATGAGGATGGCCGGATCGATGAGCAGGGCGCGGGCGATGCTGATGCGTTGGCGTTCGCCGCCGGAGAGTTGTTGGCCGCGCTCGCCGACCATCGAGTCGTAGCCATCGACGAGCTTCATGATGAATTCGTGGGCACGCGCCGCCTTGGCTGCAGCGATGATCTCCTCGCGTGTGGCGTCGGGTTTGCCGTATGAGATGTTGTCTCCGATGGTTCCAAAAAATAAGTACGGTTCCTGCAGCACCAGGCCGATGTTTTTTCGGAAATCCTCCACGTGAATGTCGCGCAAATCCTGGCCGTCCACCAGAATCGCCCCCTCACTCACATCGAAAAACCGGCAGGCCAAATTGACCAAGGTGGTTTTGCCGGCACCGCTGGGCCCGACCAGTCCGATCATTTCGCCTGGGGCGATGTTGAGGTTGATGCCTCGGATGATCTGGCGCGAACCATGCCGGAACTTGATGTCCCGAAACTCAATGTGCCCGCTCAGCCGCCCAATCCGCCGAGTCCCCTCAGTGGCCGGCATGTCCGGCTCGACATCCAGAACTTCAAACACCCGGTGAGCGCTCGCCGCTGCCCGCTGGGCTGAGGCGAAAAACCGGCTCATTGCCTCCAGGCGGCCGTAAAACCGCGTGGTGTACGTCACAAAGCACCACAACACACCGACGGTTAGGCTGCCATGGGCGACGGTCATCGCCCCCACCACCCAGATGATAAGCAGGCCCAGATCGGTGAACATTTCGATCATTGGACTAAAAAACGACCAGGTCCGGTTGACCCGGTCATTGGTTGAAAAGACATGGTGGTCGGTCTGCCGGAACCGTGCAATCTCCCGTTGTTCCTGGGCAAACGCTTTGACTACCCGTACCCCGGGGATGGTGTCAGAGAGCACGCTGGTCATCAGCGACCAGGCCCGGCTCGAGGCCGCGAAACCACTGAGCAGATGGCCGCGGACGCACTTCACCAGCCACGCCACCAGCGGCACCGGCCCCAAGGCGGCAAACGCCAGCAGCGGATGAATTTTGAACAGGATAAAGGCCGTGAAGGCGAATTGAAACACATCGCAGACGAAGTCGATGAAGTTCACCGAGATAAAGAGCGACAGCCGGTCGGTGTCCGTGCCAATGCGCGAAATGAGATCTCCGGTGCGCTTCTTGTTGAAGTATATCAGTGACAAACTCTGCAAATGCTCAAACAACTCCCGCCGCAGCCGGCTGGTCACCAATTCCGCAATGCGGGCCACCACAAACGTCCGCCACCACTTCAACAGCCACGCCACCAAGGCTGTGCCTAACAGCATGGCCGCGTATGGCAGGAGTTGTCGCAATTGGATTTCATCGCTCTTGGTTTGCAGTGGAATAAGCAACTTGTCCACCAGCACCCCGGTGATCCATGGCGTGAGCAAACTCGCACTCGTCGCGGCAATCGTCAGCAACAAGCCCAATACGATGAGTCGCAGCCATGGCCGCGAAAATTTCAGCAGCCGCAGCAGCGGATTGCCGTGGGTAACGTCCGGCATCAGGTCGGTAAACCCCAGCCCTTCGTTATCGCCTTCGGCTTCCATGGGCTCGGCCATGGTGCTTGGTACGCCGCCATCCAGTGCCCGCTGTTGCTCCAAAAAACAGGCAACGAAGGTGTCGGCCTCCTTGACCAGTCCGGCGGTGAAGCGCCAGTGACGGTTGCCGGATGCGGCGGTGGCGGTGAGGTGCAGCGCGGCGGTGGCCCCCATTTCTTCCATACTCAGCCCCGCAATCTCGCCGAGTGCCCAATCTTGAAAGGGTTGCGGTCCCGCTTGGTTCTCCTCAAAGCACAGCAGCCGCCGGTTCGTCAATACCAACAGCCCCTTTTGAAATTGCAAGCGCTGGTCCAAATCCACTTGAAAGCGCGCCATCACCCGCTCCCCGGTCTCTAAGCGCTTTTCGAGGAGCGGAGGCGTCAGTGGATCGGCGGGCATGGAATTCGATAGGCGAATGGGCGGGCAAGGGGTTGCGGTCGCCCATGCTGCGGATCAGACGGGTTTTGTAAAGCGTAACTGACAAATTGCAAATTTTCTTCAGCGGTACAGCAATCTCTTGCGCAATTGGCGATTTATGGTCAACCTCCCCCGGCAGCACTGCGGATCTCCGTCGCGTGGCCACTGCAGCAGCTCTGACCCAGCTCCCTCATTTTGAGCGCACTACCCTCCGACAAGCGGCATTTTATCAGTATCCAAAAGATCCTTGCATTGCGGGGACCGAATCGTTGGACCCGTGTCACCGCGCTCGAATGCTGGGTGCGCTTCCTTCCGCTGGACTCTCATGCCCCGGATTGGCAAGCACGCCTGCTCGCTTGGCTGCCCACACTCGAACTCCAGCCCCATGGCCAGCCAGAGCCCGCCACTCTCGCCGCAGTCCTTCACGATTTGACCCTTCACCTGCAATCCCGCCCGGACTTGCACCTGCGCTTCGTCAAAGTGATGCCCACCTCCCAGAGCGACCTGTTGCGCGTCATCGTCCAATATGATGAGGAAACCGTCGGTCGGTCGGCCTTTGAACTGGCCCGGCAAATGCTGGATGCCGCGTTGACTGGTGAGCCGTTGGATGTTGCCGCCGGAATGGAAGAAATCACCGATCTTGCGGACGATTTGTGCCTCGGGCCCAGCACCCGCTCGATGGTGGATGCTGCGCTGAGTCGCGGCATTCCGGTGCGTCGGCTCACTGAGGGCAGCTTGGTCCAACTCGGCTGGGGCAGCAAGCAACAGAAGATTTTGGCGGCTGCCACCAGTCAGACGAGCGCCATCGCCGAAGACATTGTTCAGGATAAAAACCTCACCTGCCGCCTGTTGCGTGAGGTCGGCCTGCCCGTCCCGCGCGGCCGTCCAGTCGATTCCGCCGAAGACGCCTGGCTCGCTGCCCTCGAAATCGGACTGCCGGTGGTCGTGAAGCCTTTGGATGGCAACCAGGGCCGCGGAGTCGCCCTCAACCTAACATCCAAGGAGCAGGTTTATGCGGCCTTTGATGCCGCCTCCGAAGAAAGCGACTCGATCATTGTGGAGCAATTTGCCGCAGGCGAAGATTACCGTGTGCTCATTGTTGGTCGGCAGTTGGTGGCCGCAAGCCGCCGCAAGCCCGCCCACGTCATCGGCGATGGTCATCAATCCGTCAACGAACTCATTGCCGAGGCCAACCTCGACCCCCGCCGCGCCTCTGCCCATGCCGCCGCGCTCAGCAAAATCCGTATCGATGCGGTCGCTCTCGGTGTGCTTGGCGAGCAGGGCCTCACTCCGGACTCCATTCCGGCGGTAGGAAACATCGTTTATATCCGGCGCAATGCCAACTTGAGCACCGGTGGCACTGCGGTGGACTGTACCGACGATGTTCATCCGAGCATCCGGGCGGCCGCCATCGAAGCGGCCCAGACCGTCGGCTTGGACCTCTGCGGCATCGATATTGTCGCCATCGATATCTCCCAACCCCTGAGCGAGCGCAACGGCGTGATCATCGAGATCAACGCCCGCCCCGGCCTGCGGATGCACCTCTATCCATCTGAGGGCCGTCCTCGCAATGTCGGTGAGGCGGTTATCAGCACCATGTTTGCTCCTGGCCAAAACGGCCGAATCCCCATCGTCGCGGTCACCGGCGTCAATGGCAAAACCACCACCACTCGGTTCATCGCCCATCTTTTAGGAGAAAACGGCTGGCGAGTCGGGCTCACCAGCACCGACGGGGTCACTGTCGGCGGTCGGGTTTTGGACACCGGAGATTGCAGCGGACCGAAAAGTGCTCGGGCGGTGCTGGCTTATCCAGGCAGCGATGCAGCGGTGTTAGAAATTGCCCGTGGCGGGGTGCTGCGCGAGGGCCTGCCCTTTGATTGTTGTGATGTGGCCGTAGTCACCAACATCGGCGAAGGGGATCATCTCGGGATCGCGGAAATCCATACTCCCGGTGAACTTGCGGCCGTCAAACAAACGATTGTCGCTGCCGTGAGTGCCACCGGGACTGCGGTGCTCAATGCCGCTGATCCTTTGGTCGTGAAAATGGCGGAAATCAACCCTGGCCGCACCCTGTTTTTTGCCATCGACGGCAATCACGAGGTCATCCGCCAACATGGCGCTCTCGGGGGCTGCTCGATTTTTGTGCGCGATGGCTGGGTCATTCGAGCCGAAGGGACCAGCGAGTCGCCATTCATTGCTTTGCCGGATGTGCCCCTCACGCATGGCGGGCTCATCAACTTCCAGATTGAAAACACCCTCGCAGCGCTGGCGGCCGCGTGGGCACTGGGCATTGACGATGCGCTCATCCTGCGCGGTGCGCGCAGCTTCAGTTCCAGCTTCGATCTGTGTGCCGGTCGCTTCAACATGCTCGATTTCTCCGGCATCAGTGTCATTATCGACTATGGCCACAACGTCGATGCCTTGCGGGCTCTGCTCGATGCTCTGATTCATTTTCCTAACGAAAGGAGGATCGTCGTCTATAGCTCTGCTGGCGACCGCCGCGATGCGGATATCATCGAGCAAGGACGCATGCTCGCCCCGCACTTCGATGAGGTTTGGCTCTACGAAGGTGACTACGCCCGTGGCCGCCAGCCCGGTGAGATCATGACGCTCATCACCGAGGGCTTGAATGGCGCGTTGCGAGCCCGCCGAATCGAATGCATTCAAGGTCACCTTAAAGCGGTGGACTTGGCTCTGGCCTCCGCCAAACCAGGCGATTTGGTGATGATCCAAGCCGACACCGCCTACGAAACCGTGGATCATCTGCGGCGCAGACTGGCTGCCGGAGCCTCGCTCTGAAAGCCCTTGGCTTGAGCTCACCCTGAGAGCTGGCCCATCCAAAAATGAACAATTGCAGATCATGGTCTTGAGTAGCATTTTCATCATCGCGATTTTTCGGCGCTTTTGCTGGGGTCTTCTGGTAAATATTATGAAAAAACTCCGCCTCACTTTATGCTACGGACTCCTTGGGTGCGCGATCGCGTCGGCGGGGGATTTTGCCACGGAGATGTTGGATGCCACATGCAAGCTTTTTCATATGGACTCCACAGGCACCAGTGTTCTGATGCGTCGTGAGGCACCCGACGAGAGTCTTTATGTGGTGACTGCGGCTCATGTGTTGGAACGAACTAAGGGCGATACCGCCATCGTCGTTCTACGTGAGCTCCGCGCCGATGGCTCCTATCAGCGCCGCGATCACACCGTCGCGATCCGCCGCGATGGAAAACCCCTCTGGGTGCGCCACGCCGCAGAGGATGTCGCCGTATTGAGGTTGGCCGGGGCTCCTCCCGTTCCCGTCAGTGCTTTGCCATTGGCAGCTATCGCCGATGAGGCCAGCCTGACCGCTGCGGGCCTGCACATCTGCAGTTCGGTCTTCGTGTTTACGTTTCCCGAGCGTTTTGAGGCCAACGATGCTGGTTTCGCGGTGGCCCGCCAAGGCATCATTGCCAGTCATCCGTTCCATCCCATCCAAGCCTATCACACGTTCCTAGCGGATTTCACCACCTTTGCCGGCGACAGTGGCGGCCCGGTCTTTGTTGCCGGCTCCAACGGTCATCCATTGCTCATTGGCATCGTGCTTGCGCAGTTCCGGCACGATGAGCGGGTGACCATGGAATATGAGGACCGCACCATTCATCACCCCCTCGGATTGGGCACCGTGCTTCACGCTCAGTTTATCCGCGAGACCATCGAGCAAGCCGCCAAACAACCTGCAGCCGACGCTCCATAACCCCAGAGCTCATGGCTTGACCACCACCAGATCCGACGCGGCATGATTGTTGCGGCCGCCGTTCTGGGTGCGGAACCCATACACCAGATAGGCGGTGGTGCCCGGTGGTAGCGGCGTCCGGGCAACCAACTCGTCTTTGGCAAGGTTGCATTGAATGAAATTCCACTTGCGATCCTTCCAGAGGCCGCCGGAGGTGGTGAAATATACCCAGGCCTCGGTGAACTCACCCTTGAATTTGGCATGCACAATTCCGTTGCCTGGCTGGGTTTCCGGTCGCGCCACGCGTGGCAAGGCCGGGCCGCCTTTGACGATGTTGTCGGCGAAGGTATAAATTTCCGGGGCGTCCTCCCAGCAGTTGCCATGGCCGTGGGCCAGAAACGGCCGCAAGCACAGTGAGCTCGGACCTGCGGCGGTTTTGGCGGACTTGGCGAAGATGTTGACCTGAAAAACCGGGTCGGCAACGCCGCTGACCCACAGCATGGGCATTTTGGCGGCCGCCAAATGCGCCGAAGGATCCCATTTGCTGCGGTAGTCGTTGAATTGGGCCGCTGTCATGTTTTTGGGTGGGAACCATGTCGCGAGGCCAGGATTGTCGCTCTCGTGGATGAATCCGCAGCCATAGACGGGAACGACAAATGCAAAGCGCGAGTCCACCCCCGCCACGGTGCTCACCACCGTTCCGCCCCATGAAATCCCGGTGAGACCGATCTTTTTGGGGTTGATTTCCGGGTACGAGCGCAGCAGGGAATCCGCCCTGACCACATCCGCCACCGCATGGTAAAACCATTGTTCCTTGTCCGGCCGGTCGCGGTCCCCAAACCACTCAATGCGTGCCGGCCCGGCATTCGGGTGCGCCGCCCCAAGCGGATGATTGCCCTCAATCCCGTGATCCTTCCCGCCAGGCAAATGCCCCTCCAAATCCATCGCTATTGCCGCATAACCGTGGCTATTCCAAGTCCTGACCCAGTTGGGGTATGCGGTGCCGCCGCCGCCATGCGCACAGACGACCGCCGGCCATCCGCCGGCCGGAGGCGTCCCCTGCGGGGCCGCGTAGTAGGCAAATACCCAGGTCGGCTTGCCCTTGTAATCCGCCCCCTCGTAAAACAAGGAACGCATTCCGGCGGCTGGACGCTCGGTGGCGGGAAAAACCTTCGGCGCTTTTGCAAGGGAGGCCCCGTCCCAGACCGCCTGCGCCGCCTCGCCGGACCCTGCCGCGAGACCGAACCACGTGGTGAGCAGCGCTACGAGCGCCTTGCTGGAAAGGCGATTGCAGATAGGTCCATTGGCGCTTGAGGTGGGTTGGTGGCGGATCATGGGACAGTTTGAAAAGTGGGTTGAGCCACCCATTACCTTTCCAAGGACACCAACCTTTCATTGCAAACATCGGGTGATAATTTACGGAAGTGAAAGAATATCCCGTATTTGCGTGTAAATCGAGCGGGTTGCACCGCGCGGAGTTGTGCGGCGGCGGCCCGATCCTCAACCATCCATCATGCCATGAATACCCTGCTCAGCCGCCGTTCGTTTTTAGGGACCTCGACCATGTTAGGAGCCGGCCTTGCCGCCGGTTCCCTGTTCGCAGTGAACCTTAGCCCAACCACCAAAAAGCTCAAAGTCGGCTTGATCGGCTGTGGCGGCCGTGGTTCCGGTGCCCTCAGTGATTTCCTGGAAGCCTGCAAAATCCTCGGCATCGAGGGCCAACTCGTCGCCACCGCCGACGCCTTCAAGGCCAATGCCGAAGGCGTTGGCAAGGGCCACGGACTGGCGGCCGACCGCTGCTACGGCGGTTACGACGCCTATCAAAAAGTGGTGGCCTCCGACTGTGATTTCGTGCTTATGGCCACCCCGCCGGCGTTCCGGCCGGTGCATGTGGCGGCGGCGATTGAGGCCGGCAAACATTGCTTCATCGAAAAACCCGTGGCTGTTGACCCGCCAGGTGCCCGCTCAATTATTGCCACCGGCAAAAAAGCCGCCGAGAAGGGCTTGGCCATCGTCGCCGGTACCCAGCGCCGACACACCGCCGAATACCTCCGCAACAAGGCAATGATCGACGCCGGTGCCATTGGCCAAATCAAAGGCGGAGTCGTCCAATGGAATGGCACCGTGCCGTGGATCGCAACACGCCGCAACGACGAATCCGACGCCTCCTACATCACCCGCAACTGGCTGAATTTCGTCGAACTTTCCGGCGATCACATCGTTGAGCAACACGTCCACAACCTCGACGTCGCGGTGTGGTTCCTCGGCCGCCTGCCGGTATCGGCAGAAGGTTTCGGCGGCCGCGCACGCCGCGAAACCGGCAACATGTTCGACTTCTTCAGCATCGACCTGGATTTCGGCGATGGCGTTCACATTCACAGCCAGTGCCGCCAAATCTCCGGCACCCACGGCAACGTCGGCGAAATGTTCACCGGCACCGAAGGCATCTGTTATGGCGGTGGTAAAATCACCGGCAAAAAGGTGGACGTCGCTCCTATCACCTCGGATTCCGGCAACGCCTATGTCCAGGAGCATGTGGACCTCATCCGCAGCGTGCTGGCTGGCAAACCCCTCAACGAGGCCAAAAATGTCGCCGAATCCACTTTGGTGGCCATCATGGGCCGCATCGCTGCCTACACCGGCAACTCCGTGCGGATGGCCGATCTGCTCCAAAATGATAAGGCACCCCTTTACAACTTCGCCTGCACCCCGTCCGCACTCGATTTTGAAAAGGGCCCGGTCAAGATGCCGGCCGAAGTGGCCCCCGTGCCCGGTGACGGGGGTAAAATCGGCGTCCGCGGCTGAAAATCCTCCGCTCATCTGTTATGCGGGAACGTAGAAGGCATGCCTCGTGAGGCGCTATCACCTTCTCCGGCCGGGAGTGCTCCCGGCCCTGCTGGCATTCATGCTGTGGGGCGTCCTCCCGTTGTATTGGAAGCAACTGGCGTTTCTGCCCCCGGCTACCATCGTCGCCCAGCGCATGCTGTGGTCCTTGCTCTTGTTGCTGCCGCTCCTGAGGTGGCGTGGCGAGGCCCGCAGCTTGCTCGCCGCGTTGCGGACTCCCCGGGCTCTCGCATGGCAACTGCTGTCCGGTCTGCTGCTCTCGTCAAATTGGCTTCTCTACGTCTGGGCCACCCTTCACGGGAGGATCCTCGAAGGCTCGCTCGGTTATTATCTCAATCCGTTCTTCAATATGCTCTTCGGCGCTCTGTGGTTCGGCGAACGCCACAGCCGCATGCAACTCGCTGCCATCGCCCTCGCCTTGGCTGGCGTCGCCTTGCAAGTCCCCGCCGTCGGGCGCTTCCCGTGGGTCGCCATCACCCTGGCACTGAGCTTCGCCCTCTACGGTGTTGTTAGAAAACGGGCACCTCTCGGCGCTCTGGCGGGTCTAACGGCTGAGACCGCGCTGTTGGCACCGCTGGCCCTCATCTGGCTGTTAGTCACGTCCCCGACGCCAGCGGCGGCATTCGGAATCGGTGGCGTGCAGGTGTTGCTCGTCATGGGCACTGGACTGGTCACTGCAGTGCCGCTGCTATGTTTCGGCCACGCCACCCGCAGCCTGCGGTTATCGACGATCGGGATTCTCCAATTCATCGGGCCCAGCCTGCAGTTTCTCATCGGCTGGCGGTTCTATCATGAGGAAATGACTCATGCCAGGCTCTTCTCATTTGCCATCATCTGGCTCGCCATCGCCATCTACGCTGCCACCACCCTGCGGGCCCGGCACTCTTGACCTCAGAGGTTCTGAGCTTGGTGAAAAATTCTTTGGTGCATTTTGCCGACTCCCCACTGAGCTCCCCAATGATCGGGCGCTTTTCCCTGACTCGGAAAAGCCCCTTGCCTTTGAAATCTGTTATCACGACCGCAGCATCAACGTCGAAACCCTCGTGCAAAAACTCAGCCCGCCGTGGAATCCAAAATTCGCCAACCTGCGCTTGCGCCACCGTCGCTTCTGGCCTATGCATCCCGCCTCATGGTTAGCTTCTCACTGTTTGGAATCCCCGTCCAGATCCACCCTTGGTTCTGGATCTCTCTGGCCATGATCGGCGGCGGCAATTCCGCCAATACCCAGATCGGCATCTTGCTCTTGGCCTTGTTTGTGCTCGCAGGCCTCATCTCCATCCTCGTCCACGAACTCGGCCACGCCCTCACCGGCCGCGCCTTCGGTGCTCACAGCGAAATCACCCTCCAAGCCTTTGGCGGCCTCGCCAGCTTCACCGGCGCTCGCTTCACCCGCCCTCAGAACTTTCTAGTCACCGCCGCCGGCCCCGTCGCCCAACTCCTGCTCGCCGCCGTCATCCTGCTGGTCATCCCCAGCCACCTCACCGAGTTCACTCCTGCCGCTTATTTCTGGCACATCCTCACCCGCATCAGCATCGTCTGGGCCCTCATCAACCTGTTGCCTGTGCTGCCACTGGATGGCGGCCAAATGCTCAACGCGATCCTCGGTCCCGCCCGCCTCAAACTCACCCTCTGGATCACCATCTTCACCGCCAGCATCGCCGCCATGCTGATCTATCAAAAATATCACTCGCCGATCTTTCCGATCTTCCT
Source organism: Akkermansiaceae bacterium (assembly GCA_903875675.1). Lineage (GTDB taxonomy): Bacteria > Verrucomicrobiota > Verrucomicrobiia > Verrucomicrobiales > Akkermansiaceae > Luteolibacter. Next base: position 7,314 of record CAIQXC010000414.1, on the reverse strand, counting down.
CGGTTTGTTCGCGTGGCAGGCCTGGCAGGCGCTCAAGCAATGTCGCTGATCCTTTTTTCAAGGTTAGGGCTGCAGGTGGCGGACTAGAAACTCAGCGCGACGGTATTTTCCGTAAGGGCTCTCGGCGGCTCCGTGGTCTGAGTTTATGATGGGCAGGAAATCAAAATCCTTCCCGGCCTTTTCCAGCGCCCCCACCACCTGCGCCGTCGATGCCGGATCCACGTTGTGGTCAAGCTCACCCACCACCAGCATCAGTTTACCGGTTAGCTTGGCGGCATTGACCACGTTCGAGTTGCTCGCGTAACTATCATCCACAGGCCAGCCCATCCACGCCTCATTCCACCAGGTCTTGTCCATTCGGTTGTCGTGGCACCCGCAATCCGCCACCCCCACCTTGTAAAAATCCCCGTGGTGCAGCAGCCCGGCCAACGTGCTCTGGCCACCCGCACTGCCACCAAAAATCCCAATCCGTGTCAGGTCCATCCATGGTCGGGTCGCGGCTGCGGCCTTGATCCAAGGGATGCGGTCGGGGAACCCGGAATCCGCCAGATTTTTCCAACACACATTGTGAAACGCCTTGCTGCGCCAGTTGGTGCCCATGCCATCGATGCTCACAATGATGAAGCCGAGTTCCGCCACCGTATTCATGTTAGACCATGGCGTATGGCTTTGCGGCACAAAAAAGTCCTGCGGCCCCGCATAGATATACTCAATGACCGGATACTTCTTGTTCGGATCAAAACGGGTCGGGCGGATGATGATCCCGTGAATGTCCGTCTGCCCGTCCCGCCCTTTCGCCGTGAACCGCTCAGGGCGGCTCCAACCGGTCTTCACCAGGGCCGAGTCGTCACCACTCTCAATTACCGTTAGAAGCTTGCCATCGGCGGCGTGGCGCAATTCAACGACGGGTGGCTGGTCCACACGCGACCAAGTATCGATGATCCATTGGTGGTCCGGGGAGAAATCGATTTTATGTTGGCCGCAGCTTTCGGTGAGAGGAGTGAATCCGCTGCCATCAAAGTTGACCCGGGCAAAGTGCATGTAGTACGGGTTGTGGCCGTCATAACCGATTGTCTTGAGCAAGAGTTGGCGGCCTTTCTCATCCACTTCTAACACTTCTCGAACATTCCAATCCCCCTTGGTGACCTGGCACTTGACCTGTCCGGAGCTTTCATCGATCAGATAGATATGATTGTGGCCGTCGCGTTCGGACATCCACAAAAGTTCGCGGGTGGCAGGCAGGCGGTGCAAATACGTCTTGTCAGAGTAATTGATGAAGGTCGGGCTGGTTTCCTCCACCAGCGGGCGGGCCACCCCGGTATCGCCGTGCACGCCGACGAGGCGCATCACTTGGTGCCCCCGCTGGTTATAGATAAATGAAACCTCCGACGAGTCTGCGTTCCAAGCGGTCTCGGAAATTTCCCACGGGTTGTTGAAAAGCGCGTCATTGATGGCAATCTCCCGGTGGCCAGTCACATCAAAGAGCCGGGGCTTGGGTTGGCGGATGGCATCCCCGGGCTTCGGATATCCGATGGTCAGCAACTTCGGTTGGAGTTGATCGGGCGGAGATGATTGCACAATGTGTATCTGCCTTTCCTCAACGGGCTTGGCCCGGAAACAGATCAGTTTTTGAGAGTCCGGAGACCAGATCACCGGCTCGCAATACGAGTCTTCCTCGCTGCCGTCCGTCGAAAGCAGGGTCAATACCATGGCTTCGCTGCCTTGCACTGCGGGCCCAATGGCCAAATTGTGGTCGCGGATAAATGCACGCCACTTGCCGTCCGGTGATAGATCAACGGCCTCGCTATGATGGCGGCCGGGGTGCCTGGCAGCACGTGGCGGGGGGGTGGCGGCGGCAGGGCCGGGCGGCGAGTCATCGGGGGTCACCGAGGCGCTTGCGGCGTCGAAACGCCATGGCTTGTCGAAGGCCCGGAAGCGGATGTTGCCCGGTTCCTTGCAAGCTTGCACATCATCGAGAGGCAGGCTCTCAGTGCGAACCTCTCGGCCGGCCGCCTTCGCCAGCGCCTGGGCCAGCACCTGATGGTCGAATGCCGGGGACTTTACCCCGTTGGTTAGGTCGATCCGGACAAACTCATGACCGTTGGCGCGGGCATTGACCCGATACAAGACGCTCGTGTTATCGGCAGACCAGAAGAGGTGGACTTGGTTGCGCAGCAGGAGCGAGGCCGCCTCATGCCCGAGGTGGTCCGCACGTTCAAGTTCTTGCCGGACGTCCATAGCCAGGACCGTGGAGATTCCGAGAGTGCTCAGGAGAAGGATGGAGTGGGCGGGGTGCATGCTGGATGGAGATACCCTCCCATGTGCGCCATTCCTTTCAATGATCCCATGAATCCCACTGACGAGTTTCCTACGCGGTCTGGGATTTAATCCATGCCACAAGCTTGGCGTCGCTGTCGCCAACGGCCCACACGCGGCGAAGGAAATCGGCGGGCGGAATGGACCCATGCTTGCGAAGGAAATTGCGGTCGCCGCCGCAGCCAAACATCACGTCAGGGTCGAGCTCACCCCGAAGCTTGGCACGCGCCTTGGCGAGAATGCGCGGCAAATAGGCGTAACCCTCGAGTTGGTGGCCAAAACTCGGCAGCTCCTCCACGGTCAGCTGCCTCTCGCTGGTCACCCCCTTCTGAATCGTTAAAAAATAATCTCGGCGCACCGCTGCCACCAGCAGCGCTGTGGAAGCACTGGGGTCGCCTGTCTCGCAGTAGTCCTCAACAAAGTCGAAAAACTCACGCGTTTGATAGCCTATGGTGGCGAGAAACGCCCGGTCCTCTCCAGTGTAAAATTTCTCCAACTGGCGAACGCCACCGCGGTAGCTGGCACAGCAACTGTCAAAAAGCGTTAGAAAATAGTCATTCCAAATCATGGCAACAGGGTGGTTAATGGGTTAGGCATCCTTTTCTCTATCGTCCAGGGGGACGATGAAATCAATGGCGGCCAGCAGGCTTTCGCTGAGTGCTTCGGCCTGGAGCGCGTCCAGCGAGTCATCGAGTTGGGCCACATTGCGGGCACCAATGATGGCGGAGGTGACGTTGGCAGAGCGCAGAGCCCAGCGCAGGGCGAGGTGGTGCAGCGGCATGCCATGGTCGCTGGCGAGTGCGTTCAAGGCGAGGAGTTTCGGCTGCTGGGCACTCACTTGTACGGGCTGCAAAAATCCCTCGGGACGAGCGGCACGCGAACCGTCCGGGATGCCGTCGAGGTACTTCGACGTGAGCAATCCTTGCGCGAGTGGGCTGAACACGGTGCAGCCGATGCCCTCGTCGGACAGCCAGTCAAGGATCCCGGCACTCTCCGGCCAGCGGTTGAGCAGCGAGTACGGCGGTTGATAGACGAGACACCGGATGCCCATCTCCTTCAGAATTCGCACCGCCTTCTTGAGCCGCTTGAGCGGGTATTTCGACAAGCCAACGTACAAAGCCTTACCACTTTGAACGGCACTGGCCAACGCCGACATCGTCTCCTCGAGCCGGGTATCGGGGTCAGGGCAGTGGGAATAAAAGATATCCACGTAACTCAGCCGAAGCCGCTTGAGCGACTGATCCAACGAGGAAAGCAGGTGCTTGCGTGAGCCCGCTTCGCCGTAGGGACCGCGCCACATGGCGTGGCCGGCCTTGGTGGAAATCACCAACTCGTCGCGGTGGCAGATGAAATCCTCGGCAAGAATCCGCCCAACAGATTCCTCGGCGGATCCAGGCGGCGGACCGTAGTTGTTGGCCAAATCAAAGTGGGTGACGCCCCGGTCAAACGCCCGACTCATGATCTTTCGGGCTTCCTGGAAATCATCAATGCGGCCAAAATTGTGCCAAAAACCCAGAGAAATAACCGGCAACAGCAGGCCGGAGTCGCCGCAGCGGCGGTAAGGCATGCGGCCGTCGTAGCGGTCAGGATCGAACATGCAACGAGCTTGTACGCATCCCCGCTCCGAAGTCAACTTTCAAAAAATAACATGCTCGGAGCACCTCCAGAAGCGTCGGAAATCAGCAAACAATCGAGTCCTTTAAGTTTACCGCCGGAGCGTCACGTTGTCGATAAGGTCCATGCCATCGCCCTCGCCGAGCGTGATGGCAAGAGTGTGACTGCCAGCCGCCACTAAAATTGCTGGCGACGTGTAATGTGCCCATTTCTCGGTGATTTGGGACGGTTCGAGGGTCAGCACGGATTTGCCATCCAGCGTGACATGGATGGGTGCTGCAGTTTTCTCATATCCATTGCGTTTCACTGCGTCGAAATCCAACATATAACTGCCCTTATCGAAGGTGAGGGTTTGCGAGACGCCGTTGCCAGCACCGCGCATGTACACGGCGTGGCGTGAGCCATCAGGTGGCCGCGGCGCACTCGGTGCCTCCAATAAATCCCGGATCCCAAGCTCACCGTCATTCCTCGGCTTGATCAATGCCCACCCGGGCACCCCGGCCTTGGTATCGTTCGCACCGGCTGCACCGACCAATTGCTCGAAACCCGGATTATCAATGGCCACCGCACCGAGGGTGGGTATCACAGTCACCAGATAGCGGCGTGTGCTGCCATCCGCTGCGGTGATGATATACGTCTGAGGCTTGCTGAAGTTGCTAACCGAACCAGACGCGGGCTGCCCCTTGACCTGTGGCGAACCCGTATCATAAAGCGCTGCCAGCTTGGTTACATCGGCGGCTAATGGCACCTGGGCGCGGATGTCATTGCCGGAAATGATGGCTGGCGGCGCACCAGGGAACCTGAAATCAAGGATAGTGGCAACTGCCGCCCCCTGCAACTCGGCGACAATGACCGTTGGAAATTCACCGACTAACACAAAGGGCGATTCCGGCACAACAACAGTCTGAATACCCGTGTCAGCCTTGATAATGGGTAGTGGCTGCTTCTGCCCATCTCCCGAAAAATAGGCTCGGGCAATCCGGGTGGTCGTGCCCGGCAGTGTCAGCTTGCGCTCTGCTGGCAACTTGCTAACCGAAATATATAGCGTGTTGCCATCACGGGTCATGCCGCCCCACGGCTGCTGGTTGGGGGCTGGCAGAAACATATCTGCTTTTTTCACATCCACATACTTGGCAAGGTCGCGCAGGCCGATAACGTTATACTGGTTATCTTTCAAGTACTGCATCATTCGGGTGAATTTCTCCGGCGCAAGGCTCACCGCCTTGTGTTCCCCTTCAGGCACACCGTGAAACGTGAAAACCGCGATTTGGCTGCGGGTTGCCTGCTGCACATCACTGATGAACGTCTCCACACTCACATCATCCTGAATGCCCCAAGATGGCACATTCAACGGGTGGTCCAACGTCGGTCGGTACGGACGGTTGCCGCCAGCTCGGCCAAATGTATATTCATGGGCGATGAGCTCAGGGTATTCGTATGGGTAAACCGCATACACCGGCCAGCACAGCGTCGTTGGCTTGGGAATATGGTTGGTCGAAAACTCAGCTTCCAAATTGAGCCATCCGTCAATGGACGCCCCGCCGTGACCCTTGGTGTGGTTGCCCACATCAAAACCATCATCGGCCAAGGACTTGATCTGTGCCCACGTCATGTACCAATCCTTGCGGGTATTGAAACTATCAAAATCACAAATGTAAAATGACCCCCCAAAACCAAATTTTTTCAACAGTGGCGCAACCACAGTGGCGTGACTCGCCACGCTGTCATCAAAGCTCAAGACCACCGTCTTGTCCGGAATCGGATGCGCAACAATACCATAGGGATCCGGCGGCAGGGCGGCTAGCGGTGCTGCATTGGATCCTAACACGATAACAGCGGCCAACGTGCTTGCTAGAATAACATTTTTCATAATGGTTGAGTTTGATGTTTCACAGCCATCCGAACCAAGGATGGGTGTGTATGGAGCCATTTGATGAACCTCGGCTTGCGGGTTCACCCGTCGTTGAGGATGTGCTCGGCAGGCTAGAGCCCTTGAAAATGCCAAGGAAGTTGTCGTTAGATCAACTTCCTTGGCTTGTGTTTTGAAGTCTTGCGTCCGACGCAATGCATCTTTACTTCTTGATGCTGCGCATCTCTGGATGCTCCTTGGCAGCTTCGATCGCCTTGATGGCGGCCTCGACGGCCCATGTGCGGCGGTCGTTGAGTTCACCGGCGGGAAATTCGCCGCGCTTGCATTGGGCGTTAAGTTCCACAATGAGTTCCTTCAGGCCAGGGATCGCTTCGCGGGCTGCAGATCCAAACGCCACAATCTCCTTCATGATCTCCCCCGTGCGGCTTTCACTGCCATGCCCACCCTGCGTCTTCGCAAAAATCACCCCGGCATCAATCGCTTCCTTGTAGTGATATTTTGTCAGCGCCCGGAACGCTCCCATCCGGATTTCCGCCCCAAACATGGTGTCCGCAGGGCACAGCGATTTAACCGCAACCACCAGGTCAGGTGCCAACGCCTGCACGTCTTCAAGCGTCAATTGATTTTCAAAATATCCCCGCAGCGTGGCGCGAGCCATCCCGTCCGCGTTGCGCGACACAATCCGTATGGCCGGATAGAGCAACTTCGGATCCGCAGTCTTGAGTGATCCGGTTAGGCCACCGGCGAACAAGGCCGACGCCAATTGACCCTCCGCGATCTGAACCGAATCGGCCCAGTTGATCGGCTGGGCGGGCTCGGCCGTCTTGACCATCGCCTTGAGGATTTCGGGCAGGGCGGGGGCGGCAGTGCCACCCATTTTCTTAATCGCTTGGGCAGCCTTGTAGCGCAGCCAGCGATCATTGGCGCTGAGTTGGCGTACCAGCACCGGTAGCGCATCGGCACTGTTGAGATAACCGAGCGTTTCACAGGCACATTGGGCGATGTGCACGTCCTTGTCTTCCGCCAGTTTGATGAGTTCCGGCACCATGGTTTTCGCCTCGGGGCGGCTGGCCAACTCTTCGGCTGCCCAACCCCTCACGATGGGCGACCAATCACCAAACGCTGCCACCAATTCCGGCACGCTCTTCTGCTTGCGGTCCAAATCAAAACGTCCGGACGCGATGGCCGCAGCCACCTGCTGCGGGGTCAGGCATGCGGCCGGCTTCAATTCCTTGCCGGTGATGCATAGCTTCTTCAACGGCATCGAATAGGTCAACACGTAACTGGCGGTCGGGCTCAAGCCATCGTAACTACTATGACCGTAGTATGTGTTATCATCCGTGCTGCCGGGGCCGTATTGTTCGCCACCGTCATAGGTGAATGATCCATCGCAGCGGCGCACCAAGTCGAGGTGCCAGGAGGCCTCTTTGAAAAAGGCAGCGGTCGCGGCTGGACCGCCGACGTTGGCACCCAAAGCGCTCCACAGATAGCTGAAGCCTTGGCCGGTGTGGCCG
>CAIQXC010000413.1 GCA_903875675.1 Akkermansiaceae bacterium | reverse complement strand
CCCCCAGGTTTTTTTTGAGCGGCAGCAGTCCGTCATGGTTTTGCAGCAGCACCAGTGACTGGCGAGCGAGGCGGCGAGCGACGGCAAGGTGTTCCGGGGCCAGCGCGGAGGTGTGGCGCACGCGGCAGTCCTTAGCATCCGGCAGCGCGACATCCCACGCCAGCGCAGCCTCGCTAACTAACAATTTTTCCAACTCCAACAAATCAGCGGGCTGCGGGTCACGGGTGAGCGTGTCCTTGCCAGGCGTCCATTCGCTGCGGACGGCGCGGAACCAGACGTGGGAGAGGTTGGCATGCTCGATGGTGAGTTCCTCGGCGGAGCCGGTCCAATGGGCTTCGGTCTTGATGGCGAGGTGTTTGGCCTCGAGAAAATTGACGATGTTTTGGCAAAATTTTCCGAAGGGATGATCGGGAAATGCATCGGCACCGGCGCTGGCGAAGTCGCGGGCCTCCTTGGTCTTGTCACCCTTGATGAGCTCCTCAGCGACGTCCTGTCTGGCAGCGGCACTGAGCGGATGGGTGGCGTTGGCGGCAATGAAGGCACGCAGGGCGGCATCCAGGCGCTCGGGTTTTGTTGGACCGGCGGCGGCCCGGCCTGCCCAGCGGATGCGCTCCAGATCGCAGTGGAGAAAGGCGCTGGGATCTTTGTCGGACTTGTGGAAATTGAGAAGGTCCTGATAGAGGCGGAGTGCGCGCAGTTGCTTAGCGGTGGGGTCGGTGGACTGGGGATGCCACGCGAGGAATGCCGCGCACGCATCGAGAGCTGGCGAGTCGGCGGGGATTTCAAAGGCCCCCTGCGGATTGGCGGGGCTGGCTGCCGCCGCAAAGGATTGCAGGGCCGAATGCGCGATGAAGTCGTAGAGCGTCGGACGCAGGTTGTCGCCGAGTTCGCCGGGCTCGAGGAGGTATTCAAACCCCGCGACGGGAATGGTTTGGAGCATGGGCGCGTCGGCTAGGGAGGCCTGGAAACTGCGGTCGATTTCGTCGAGCATCCGCGACGCGTCCCAAGTCCGAATGTCGGCACTTGATAGATCGGTGGCGGAGCTGCGCCTCTCAAGATTCCAGTGGTTTTTCTGATAGTACTCGAGCATCCAGCGGGCGTAGAGCAGCCGAAGAAACGGCCGCACCGCGGCGGGCGCAGTGCCCTCGGCCTCTGCCAGTTCGTCGATCCTCGCTGCCTCGTCACCGGTCACTTTCCCTTCGAGGGTCAACCGCATGGCCAGCGCCTTGGCCCCTTCGGCCCAGGCCTGCCCGGCAAAGGCGGCGGCTTCGATCGGTTTGAGCAGGCCGATGGCGGTTTGCGGCTGGTCGAGTTTGGTGGCTTCCTCCACTTTGATCCACTCAGCCTCGCGGGGCTTGGCAGCAAGCGTGGGGCCGTTGACGAAGAGGAAGGCGACAAGCAGCAGGCGCAGGCAGCAGGAGCTTTTCATAGCAGGATTGAAGGGAGGCTGGCAGCGTCATTGCCGGTTGGCGAGCAGGATCCGCCGGATTTCAAAATGATATGCGCGGGTCCTCCTTGGAGTCGCGGAATTTCATTGCGGCCTCGGTGCGGGAGTGGACGTGTAGTTTGTCATTGTTGGGTTGCAAGGGTTTGCCCCGAAAACTTGATCTCAACCCGACTCTTGGCAAGACCTGATTTTACCATCCGTTGGTGCCGTATTTCGGCGCACCGAGCATCATACCTCAGTGTTCGGCCTCGTTTTGGGAGGTCATACCGAGCGAGCGCCAACGGTGTCCCGTTAGAACGGCGGTACCGTTATGACCGATGGCCACCCGCATCTCCATCGGGGCCTGGGTGCCATCCGCTAGACCTGCGGGGTTGCGCCGTTCAAACTCGCTACCGCGGCCCTGTTGAATGTAATAGGCATCTATGCCATAGCTGACGCGGGTGATGGCGGTGGCTGTTTGGTTATATCGGCGGACCCGACCTTTGATAAAGACCCCGGCCGCCGGAGGTGTTAGATCAGCAAAGGCCACACTGGCAAGACCGGTGGCGGGATCTACCTTCAAGGTGACATACAGCACGATTTCGCACTCGTATGAATGACGGTAGCCCACAGCTTTGTCGTCTTGTTCTGCGATGAGTTGCTTTAACGCCGGGCCGAACTTGGCCGCAGGGATGGTGGAGATTTCATACCCGAGTGTGACATAGTCGCCTCGGAACAAATCCCGCGGATCGACGGGTGCTGTTCGCAACCAGACTGTTGGCGCAGTTCGAACGATCCATTCGCGTTCACCTGCCATCCAGCCAAGGATGAGGACTTGCACAAGGACAGCGATCAGAATGAGTTTGCCACGCATGGTTCAGTCCTCCTTGCCGGGGTTGAGGGGGTTGGTTACAGCGGGCAGATGTGATTTATTGCGTTGATAGATCACGGCCACGGCGAAGAGTCCCGCGCCCATCACCATGAACATGGTCCCGCGAACTAACAAGCTATCAAAAAGATCAGCAAACCTCGCAAAAATCCACACCGCCAGCAGCAATGATCCGCCGACCACCTGGCGCAACCGGGAGTTGCGGCAACCCGTCCAGAGGTTGCCGAGAATGTGATAGATAAATAGGGCATTGGCAGCGGCGCAGAGCATGGTGGCCGCATTGGGTTGATGGATGGAAAGTGCTGTATCCGACAGGAGCGGAGCCCACCATGCTATCAAATAGGTCGTGAAAATCAGTGCGGGTGCCAGCAGGTGGGAGCGGAACTTCTGTGTATTAAATCGTTGCTCGGTCACAGCCCGATACCACACCCCGGCGAAGAGTCCCATCACCGCCAGAATCAGGACAACCAGCGGCAGCCATTCATGAGGCGGCGGTTGATCACTCCAATAACTATTCCTCAACAAGTCCTTGGCAGCATCATGAAACGTTAAAATAAACAACACAGGCAGATACAGAATTATGCCGGTGATATGGAGGATGCGAGTCGCAGCGGGGAAACTGGCGCAGTCGCGAGCCAGCCAGGCGGCACTCTCTAACATCAAAGTGGTTCCGAGCAGCACCACCATTACGCACCCCGCATGAAACACAAGTCCCACCCCCATGGACACGACGAAACTCACGGCTGCCACCGCAAGCAAGACCGGTGAGCGCATTCTCCAAGCCAGCCAACCGGAGCCTACCAGCACCAACAGTGGAGCAGCCACCGGGTGGCTGTCGTAAGACACCGCTTCACAGCAGGCCCAAGTTGCGATCAACACCGCAGCCAGCAACCCTTGTGCCACCGAGGGCAGCAGCCAGGCGAACAGCAAGGCTCCGATTGCCCATACCACGAAGGCGTTCGGATAATGAGCTGAGATATGGTAAATCTGCGCCACCAGCCAGATCCCCGCACCGAATATCATGGTACCCAATAAGAACGCGGCATCGGCAAATCCCGGCGTTAGGTTTTTGCTTCGCAGGATGATGCCAGTGGTGTGCGCGGCAGCCAGCGCAGTGAAGATGATGGCCAGTTTGCCAAACTTGTGCATCTGGTCCCAGTTGTAGGCAAAAAGAAGAATAACGCCCATGCCCAACACCACCGCCCCGGAACCCGCGAAGATCATGATGCCCCACGGCGGTGTGGATTTTGGCCCGGGTTCGCGAGCACGAATCGCCGCCGCCTGAGCCGACGATATCAATCCCGCCGCCGTCCACTCATCGAGCTTTTCCAAAATCCGATGTTCATGTTTAGCCATTTCGTTTGACCCTTGCCGGGTAATTTATGCGGATCGCTGAAAGTTGACAAGTTATTATTGTTTTTCGGAAAGGTATCGGGAAAGCCACCGCATTGCGATGAACCGTCACGAACCACCCGTCCAAGGGCAACCATACGCGGTGCGATTTGAAGGTTGTTACCGCGACGACACGCGCATCATCTATTTGACCGACGGGGTCTTCCAGTGCTGGCTGCAGGGCGATCCGCAATTGCGCGGGGGTGGGCTCGGTGGTGTTTGATGAATTTCACGAACGGCGGCTGGCGGTGGACATGGCTCTCGCCCGTTGCCTGAACCTGCAGGACGGCCCGAGGCCCGAGCTGCGGGTGGTGGTCATGTCGGCCACTCTGGAAACCGCCGGGCTGGCGGAGTTTCTAACACCGGTGTGCGCACTGGAAGCTGG
>CAIQXC010000412.1 GCA_903875675.1 Akkermansiaceae bacterium | reverse complement strand
ATTGAGCCCGGAACTCCTTGGAGTTTCGCATTCATTGCCAAATCAAGAAATGGGCGCGATACAAGCGGACTACTTGAAACAGTGACTCGCTGGCTTACCGAGGCTCTCGACCAATCCGGCCTCGGGGCCAAGACCGCCGCTGGATATGGACGGTTTATGAATGCTAAGACGTGGGATGAAGCCACTCTCACACCGACGGGAATGGCTCAAAAGAAGGCAGCGGAAGTTAAGCAAATAGAGAAAGAATTAATGGTTGCCGCCATCAGGGCTTCTAATATCGGAGACTATACAGAAGCCACTTTTAGTAATGCTATCCTTAAACGGCTCGGCAAGCCCGGCGAATACCAATTGCTTCAGCAGGAGATCAATGTGTTACAGGGCAATCCTAACAACGCACCTTGGATTCCAAAAATCACCGATGCTCTCCGGACCAACAAGGATGCTCGAAAGAGTCTGAAGGTCAAAACATGGTTCCCCCAAGAATGGCTGCCTCAATGAAATTACAATCCATCGAATATCGATTTGTCATCCTCACGCCCGCCATGATCGGTGGCGCGACCGGCAGAGATGGAAGTGCGGAAATGCGCGTAGCATCGATCCGCGGACAGGTCCGCTGGTGGCATCGAAGTGCCGGCCTTACACCTCAATGTAACGAGGTATGGGGCCAGGTAGAACCCGTGGTGATCGCCAGCAAGGTCAGTCTTTCCTTAGCAGCGAGTCCGCCCCTAACACTTATGAATGCGCCCATTCTACCTCACAAGCAAAGCGCATCACGTAACTCGATAGCTCCGGGTCAGACATTTTCAGTTATCCTCCGCCGTCATGTTGGTTGCGACCTAAAGCAATGGCGTGCTGCTCAACACGCTGTGAAACTCTGGCTCCTGCTCGGTGGTCTCGGCCTGCGCGTCAACCGTGCTGCCGGCAGTATTTGGCCAACCGACGATCATTTGCTCGAACCTGAGAAATGGGTGCCGCGAGACGAGAAAGAGCTCCGTAGTACTCTCACTGAGTTAGGCTACTCAAAGATCGTTCGGCTTATAGGTTCCGAAATCCTAGAGCACGGCAGTCTGGCTGGTGAGAACACCGAAGGTCTCAAGCTTCGCAAGGCTGCTTCGGACACGGTAAATGGCTCCCCCAAGTATTTCGGATCCATCCAACCCCGCCGAACCCCTTCACCTCTGAAAATGAAGGTCATCAGGCTTGGCACCGATACTAGATTGATTCTAACGGGATTAGCCACTGAACAGGACTTCGAAGCAGCACGAAATGCCCTGGGGGCTGGAAAGCCTCTTGGCAGTGTTGCGTGGGGTTGACTATGTGTGCCACGTTGGCTAACCTACCCCATGATCTCCGTCAATATGCGCGAAGCCAAGATCCGCCTTTCCGCTCTGGTCAGGGCCGTCGAGGAAGATGGAGAAACAGTCATTCTTTGCCGCAACGGCAAGGAAGTGGCCGCAATCCAGCCACTATCCGCTGCCACACAAAAGGTCAAACGCCTGCACAAACCCACTCTCGGCCTCAAGGTGAAGTTTGCTCCAGGTTACGATCCAACCGAAGGTGCCTCAGAGGAAGAATGGCCATCCGAATTCCGATGATCCTTTTTCGACACATGGACCCGGCTCAGGCTTCCCATCGATTCCATACGAGGATACGATTTCTAATCTCCAAGCAGGCATAGAGACCATGATTCAAATCAATGAAAAGAGGCAGTTGGGCATGCTTTTGAAAGGGGCTTTGCCTTCGCTCGCTTCCTGATTCATGGCATCGTTTCACCTCTATTCCTGCATGGCCGCGAACCTGCTGATGACCACCACAAGACTTGCGCAGGAGAGCCTTGGAGCGGCGCTTTGTGAGCGTCGATGCCAAAGAGACGCGCGATGCCTTCGCTCGCGACTTTTCCCGCAGGGGAAAAGTAGTCAAAAACCGCCGCCGCAATCCGCAATCCGCAATCCGCAATCCGCAATCCAAAATCCACAATCCACAATCCACAATCCACAATCCACAATCTCACCCATGTCCACCCTCCTCTGCACGCTCGGCACCTCCTGGGCCGTTGTCCCCGAAGCGTTTCTGCTGGGCAATGGCACCGATGCCTATTCGTCGGTTACGGTGGTCACCACCAGCAGTGAAACGACCCGCCAGTCGCTTGGGCGGGTCACCGAGTGGTTTCGCGCCCATCATCCGCAAGTCCATTTTCGCGGGTTGGCCATCGAAGGGCTTGCCGATCTGATGTCATCTGAGGACCACACCCGCTTCGAGGTGGGACTCTATCAGGCTTATTTCGCTATGATGATGGAGTCGGAAAACATCCACGTTTGCCTGGCAGGTGGCTTCAAGACCATGTCGGCTGCCGCGCAGGAAGCAGCGGGGCTGTTAGGTTGCGAAAAACTCTTCCACATCACGGTTGCATCTGGGTCCAAGACAGAGACCCATGAGGAGATCATGGAGGCCGTCAAAGACGGCAAGGTCCATTTGATTGCGCTGGGGTCGCGTGCCGGCTGGCCCACCATTCAGGAACTGACGGACATGGCAGCACCTTTGCCTGCTTTGGGTGAACCGTTTCTTGTCGAGGACTCCGCGCTGTCAAACGCCATTCACGATCGGGTGGAGGATGCCAGCCGACTATCAGCCAACGAGCGCGAGCTTGCGGTTCTTCCGTATCCACAGATTGCACGCTGGTCGCCGACACAGCGGGGCTGGCTGAATGGCGCGCTTGATGCGGTTGCGGACCGGGCATGGATTCTCTCACTGCCGAAGGTAGAGCTTCACTGTCATCTCGGCGGTTTTGCCTCGCATGGCAGCTTGCTCGAACACGTCAGAGCCTCTGCCGCAGATCCGAACTCACTGCCCCCGCTCAAGGACTGTGCTCCCTCAGCGGACTGGCCTCTCACCACCTTGCCCCAAGCCGCAAGCGAGCGCCTGAAAGCCTACATGGATCTGGGTGAAAACACCGGCTCCTCCCTGCTCAGGGACCCCGGATGCATTGCTGCGCATTGCCGGTTGTTGCACGAGCACCTCGTCTCACAGAACATCGCATATGCGGAAATCCGCTGTTCTCCGGCCAACTATGCTTCCGAGGGACGTTCTCCCTGGACGGTGCTCGGTGAGATCAAGGCGGCTTTTGATGCGGAAATGGCCGCGCACCCGAGCTGCCGGGTGAATCTCATCATCATCGCAACCCGTCGTCAGGGCGGAGATTACCGCACCGCGATCGGGCGGCACCTGACGCTGGCAGCCACCGCTGCCGAGCATTGGGCGGAGAGTTCCGGATGCCGCGTTGTGGGGGTGGATCTAGCGGGATACGAAGACATCACCACCCGTGCCCACTACTTCCGGGACGACTTCCACGCCATCCACCGACTCGGATTGGCACTCACCGTGCATGCCGGGGAAAACGACGATGCGGAGGGGATTTGGAGCGCCATTTTCGATCTGAACGCCCGGCGGGTTGGTCACGCTCTCAGCCTTGGCGAGTCGAAGGACCTTCTCCGCTCCGTAGCAGACAGGCGCATCGGCATTGAGATGTGCCCCTACGCCAATCTTCAAATCAAAGGGTTTCCGCTGGATGCTGAGGTGATGGGATCGCCAGTCGCCTATCCGCTGCTCAGGTATTTGGAAGCGGGCGTGTGCGTCACCGTCAACACAGACAACATAGGCATTTCGGCCGCCTCTCTCACCGATAATATGCTCCTGCTCACCCGTCTCTGCCCCGGCATCACCCGGCTCCATATCCTCGAACTCATCCGCAACGGCATCGACCAATCGTTCCTTTCAGCCGCAGGCAAAGCCGACTTGCGCGCCATTCCCATCCCTCACTTGGGCCGCCCATGAGCCTTACTCTCATCCAGCTTGTCAGCGAGCAGACATTGCAAAACCTCCTGCCCGCTCTGGCCTTGCGGCCCGGGCAAATCATTCAGGTCAAGAGCAGCGACCCTCGCTTCAAACAAACTCCCCGCCACTTCGTCGATGCCTGCAAAGTGGCAGGTTTGGATGCCACCGACTTTCCCTTGGCAGATACCATTCCGCATGACTCGCCCGACATTCAGGAGACCATGCAATGCCTCGAAGCTATCATCGCCCGCCACGACAAGGCAGACCTTGCACTCAACCTGCATTGGAGCGTGGAACCCGAACAACGCGGCGACGACTACGGCGAAACCGATCTGATCGCCGTGGACCGACAAAAACTCAATCTCGCCGTCATCTCATGCAAGACCAGCACCGAGCATGTTTCCACCCTTGAGCACTTGTCATCGTGGCGGGACCGCGCACGCACCTTGGGCGGCTCCCACGCATCGGGCCACCTATGCCTGTTCCGCGCCAAATCCCCCGCACAGGCTAGCGACCTCTGCGCCATGGGTAAAAAAATGAACATCCAGGTCCATATCGCCGAGGACATCCCCGCCTGTTTCGCCGAGCCCTGTAGCGGCGCTCTGTGACCGTCGCGAGCCAATGAACCGCTCAATCTTCCGCCAACGACGCTCACCGAGCGCCGCCACAATTCCCCCTCAGAACGTCCGCAGACGTCCCGCCCCTTGGCTTGCAGGCGGATCCGACCATCATCTCCCCCATGAGCGACCCCCGAAGAGGAAACCGAAGACACCAGCGACGACTACCAGGACACTATCCAGGAAATCCACGAGGAGCTCGCCGATTACAACGACTCCATGTCCCTTAGCAACGACGAGGGCTGGTTCTATACCGACGGGGAATAACCCGTCCGACCCCTCTTCTCTGTCGGGCTTCTGTCTTGCCGAGATTGTGTCTATCCTCTATCTATTCTCCATGTCCGATCCCGATTTCACCACCGAGACCATCCTGCTGGCAGTGACCGGCATGTCGCCGGCCGTTCTGACAGAAACACTGTGGGCGCTGGCGCATGAGGCCGAGCCGGTCATCCCGCAGCGGGTCATTGTCGTCACTACCTTGGCAGGCCGTGCTCGGATCTCCGATGAGCTGTTTTTGCCGAAACCGGTGTTTGCCGGGCACTGTGTGTGGGACGTTCTCCGCGACGCGCTAGAGGGCGCTGGTCACAACCTCAGCGGATTGCTGCGCTTTGGCACCACCGCCGACGATCTGCGGGTCATCACCGCCAGCGACCCCGCCACCGCCCGCAGTTCCGAACTCGCCGACTTGCGCAACCGCCCGGACAATGCCGCCGCTGCGGATTTTTTGCTAGATCAAGTCCGAGGCATCACCGCCAATCCAGACACCCGGCTCATCGCCTCGATTGCCGGCGGCCGCAAAACGATGGGCGCGCTGCTCTATGCCTGCATGACGCTTGCCGGGCGCGAGGAAGATCGCATCACCCACGTTCTCGTCAGCGAGCCTTACGAAACGCTGCCAGGATTCTGGTTCCCCGGCCAACCCGGCGGCCCCTTGCGTAACCACTCTGGCGACGCCGAATTCCTTCCCGGCGACGCGCAGGTGGAATTGGCCGATGTCCCATTCGTGCCGATCCGCAATCTTTTTCAAAAGGAACTTGGGCGCGCTGCCGGCTCTTTCTCCAATCTCGTGGCGTCCTGCCGCAGCCAGGTTCGCCATCGCGCCGCCGAGGATCTGCGCCTCGAATTGTTCTTCCACCGCCCGGCCCTGCGCCTCAACCAGCTGGAGGTGAAACTCACCGAACGCGAGCAGCACCTCTGCCTCTGCCTCGCCAACCTCGCCAAGCACCAGCGCCCACCCATTCCCTCCTATAACGACGCCCTCGACGCACTCGCCAGCTACAGCCGCGAGTGGCAGTCTCTCATCGCCGTGGGCCGCCTCAAGTCCGGCACTCCCCCGGCGGCTGGTTTCGGCGATGAGCAGGACCTCCGCCGGGTCTTGTCAGATCTGCGCAAAAAACTCAAGGCTCTCGGCCCCTTAGGCATGATCCTCGCCGACGCCCTGCCAGAGCGTGGTCGATTCTCTCTCGACATCCCCGGCGAATTAATCCACGTCTCCTAGCAGCCCTCTAGCGGCGGTCTATGAGCGTCCCGAGTGAATAATTGGGCTTTTCATTCGCCCGCGTCGGTCACAGACCGCCGCTGCAAGGCCCCGCCCCTCAGACGTCCCCGGACATCCCGCGGGCTGACAATCCGCCGCCAGCGCGTCTTGCTAGCCCCATGCCCACCGCCTGCATCCAACTTGTCGGTTCCAAGATCTCGCTCGAAAGCGAGCACCTCGTCATCGCCATTCCGGCCAGTGATGACGGGTCCCCCCGAGAAACCCGGCGTGATATTCCTCTCCGCGACCTAGACCGAATGGTGATGGGAGAGGGGGTCTCGGCCACCACGCCTGCTTTGATGGAAATGCTGCGGCGCCATATCCCCATCAGTTTCATCGACGGGCGTGGCCGGTTTCTCGGGTCCTTCCAGCCCGCTACCCCGGACCACGGGGCGGCTCGGCTGCGCCAATATCAGCGCACCCTCGATCCCGCTTTCACCCAACTCATTGCAACCAAAATCATCGTCGCAAAAATCTACAACCAGCGCCGCCTCATCCAGCGGGTGGCCGCCAACCGCAAGGCCGACGACCTTCCCGTCCCCGACCTCCTCCAAACCACCCTCGACGCACTCGACCGTGCCATGAGCGCGGCCGGCCACGCCACCGATCTCGACTCCCTCCGCGGCTACGAAGGCATTGCCGCCGCCCGCTATTTTGCGGCTTGGGCCGCCCTGTTGCCCGACGCCTTTCCCTTCGAGCGCCGTTCCACCCGCCCGCCGCTCAACCCGGTCAATGCGGTCATCTCATTTGCCTCCACCCTCATCTACAGCGAAACCCACGCCTTCCTCCACTCCCACGGTCTCGATCCCGCCCTAGGCCTTTTGCACACCACCGAAAACGGCCGCTGGTCGCTCGCTCTGGACCTGATGGAGCCGTTCCGCCCCGTACTCGCCGAGGCCCTCACCCTCGATCTGTTCTCCCACCGCATGCTCAATGCCAGTCACTTCGAGCCCATGAACGGCGGCATCTATCTGACCAAGGACGGCCGCTCCAAGCTCATCCTCCAATATGAAAAGCGCATGGAGCGCCAGTTCCTCAGCGAGGCTGCCGGCCATCGCACCACCCTCCGCCAGCAACTCGAAAACCAGACCGTCCAATTCAAGTCCGCCCTCGATCAGCCCGCCGCCTTCGAACCCTTCCTCATGAATTGATTCCCATGTCTTGGTTTGACGATGCCTTCCCCCGCGTCCCTTACGAACGCGGCCAACCCGGTGCCAAAGAAATGCTCATCCTCATCGGCTACGACATCGCCAGTCCCAAACGCCTCCAGAAAGTCGCCAAAACCTGCGAGGACTTCGGCCTCCGCGTCCAGTATTCCTTCTTCGAGTGCCACCTCGAACAAGATGGCTTCGACCACCTCTGGAATCGCCTCCTCGACCTCATCGACCCCGACTGCGACCGCCTAGTCGCCTATCGCATCGATGCCACCTCGGCCAAACGCACCCTCACCGCCGGCACCATGGTCTGTGCCGAGAAAGTCGTCTGCTACCTCGTCTAGCCTGTGAGCCCTGATAGAGGCGGTCTGTGACCGTCTCTAGCCCATGAAACCCCATCCTCGTCCCCCCTTCAAACTGCCTCGCCAAGCCCTTCTCCCCCCCAATCCCACCCTTCCAGGTCGGCAGTTCCAAACCCCTTAAAACCCCCTTCTCCCGACCTAGGTCATAATCCACTCATTTCCAGTCACTTGCCATGAATATCCATCCCCGCATCCCGCCCAAGCCAGCGACTCTCCCGCACTGTTTTTTGCCTCCCGACCTCAACCCCTCCTTGACTCCTCATGATCAATGCCTTACAAGCCCGGCAGTCCTAACCAGACTCCCAGCCGAAAGGCATTGGTGACGAAAAGCTGTTCATGGTTTCAAATACCTTTGCTTGGT
>CAIQXC010000411.1 GCA_903875675.1 Akkermansiaceae bacterium | reverse complement strand
CGACCTATTCATGGACACGGGCATCGGCCGCACGGCCTACTCGATCATGGCGCAAGGACAGATCGACCAAATCCTCTCGTCCAAACCCGAGGAGCGCCGCGCGGTGTTTGAAGAAGCCGCCGGCATCACCAAATTCAAACGCGAAAAAAAGGAAGCCCTGCGCAAGCTTGAATACACCGAAGCGAACTTGCTGCGCGTTTCCGACGTCCTCGCCGAGCAGGAGCGGCGCATGAATTCGCTGCGTCGCCAAGTCGCCAAAGCCCGCCGCTACCAAGCGCTCGCCGCCGACGTGCGGGTTCTCGACACCCATCTGGGCCACAAGCGCTTCACCGAACTGAGTGCCGAGCGAGCCGAACTGACGGTCTCGATCCGCAGTCTGGAAGTGCGCGACACTGAGTTGGAGCGCCAGTTGCCGGCCCGCGAAGAAGCCGTCGCCCAGGCACGCGCCGCCGCCCGTGCCTTCGAAGGCGAACTCGCCGAACTGCGCCAACACCTCAACGAACACCGCAACGCCCTCAACTCCGCCTCCGGCCGCGCAGCCTTCAACGAGGAACGCAAAACCGAACTCGAGTCCCGCATCCGCCAAAACCACGAGGAAATCCACGCCACCCGCGAAAAGCTTGCCCAGCAAGAGTGGGAGGTCAACTCTGCCACCGAGGCCCTCGACCAACTCAACCGCCGCATCGCCGAACAGGAAATCCTCCTCGCCGACCAAGAAGTCCACACCCGCTCGACCCGCGACGAACGCGACCGCATCGAGGCATCGCTGCGCGAGAACCGCGGCGAGGCCACCCGCTGCCAAACACTCATCGCCTCCATGCAGGCGAAAATTGAAAGTGCCCTCGCCCAACTCGAAGGCACCCGCGACCGCGCCCGCCAACTCGCCGACGAAGAACAACGCCTCAACCTCGAACTCGAGGAATTCCGCGCCGAACACGCCCGCATCGCCGGCGACGTCGAATCCACCGCCTCCCAACTCGGCTCCCTCGAAGAAACATTCCACGCCGCCGAACGGGCCTATCAACACACCCGCGGCGACCTCGACGCAGCCCGCATCGCCGCCACCGCTGCTAACAAAATCCTCGCCCAACGCGCCGCCCGTCTCGACGCCGTGCGCCAACTCGTCGAAAGCGGCGAAGGATTCGCCAAGGGCACCCAGAAGGTGCTCGCCGGCCTCGACCAACCCGAGCACTTCAAGCCCGCCATCCACGGTGTGCTCGCTTCCTTCATCGAGGCCGATAACTCCTGCGCCCGTGCCATTGAAGCTGCCCTCGGAGCCAACCTCCAAGCGGTGTTGGTCCGCGACCAAGACGTCGCTGAGGCGATCATCCAACGCCTCACCGAGAAAAAACTAGGACTCGCCGCCGTCCTGCCTCAGTCGTTCGTCGGCCACGCCCAACCCACCCAGGTCGAAACCCTCCCGGACGGTGCCATCGCCTGGGCCCTCGACCGCGTCAAATCCGACGAACGCGTCGCATCCGTCATCGCCCGCCTGCTCGAAAATGTCCTCCTCGTCCCGGATCTCGCCACGGCTCTGCGCCTCCGCCCTGCCCACCCCGGCATCACCTTCACCACCACCGCCGGTGAGCTGTTAGGCGACGAAGGTATGCTGCGCGGCGGTCTGGCAGCTGAAGGCAGCACCTCCGTGCTAGAGCGCGGCAACGAGGTGCGCGCCCTCCAGATCGAAGTGGCCCGGCTCACTGAAGCGGACGAAGCCGCCCGCCTCCGGGTGGTCCAGTTTGAGGTCCGGCTCGAGGAACTCCGCGAGGAAGTCGAACTGTCCCGCGAGCGCCTCCAACGCCAAAAAGTCGATCTCTCCACCCTCCAAGGCCAGCTCAGCCTGGCCACCCGCGAAGTGGAAGGATTCGAAACGAAACTCGAAAACGTCCGCTGGGAACGCGGCGAACTCGAAAAACGCGAACTCGCCGCCAGCAACAGCCGCCAGCACCTCGAAGCCGAACTCGAAACCGCCCGCGAACGCCTCGAGGCCCTCGAAACTGAAAGCCGCCGCTGCCAATCCGAGGCCGACTCCGCCGCCCACCGCGAACGCGAACTGGCCGAAGCCCTCAACGAAATCCGCACCGTCCTCGCTGTTGAGCGCCGCGCAAAACAAGCCGCCGAAGCCCAACAAAAGCCCATGGAGGCACGCCTCGCCGAACTGCGCGAAATCTCAATCCGCCGCGAAACCGAAATCGCCTCCTTCGACCAACGCATCGAGGCCGCCATCGCCGAAAATGCCAGACTCGCCGAGGAATGCGAAACCCACCGCGCCGAAGCCGAGGACCTCCAGGCCGAAATCGAAACCCGCTCCGGCGGCCGCAGCGCCCTGATGGATACCATCGAAACCGCCGAAATCGCCCTCGCCACCCTGCGCCGCGACCACGCCCGCGTTTCCGATCAAAAAGGCCGCGAGGAAGTCGCCGCCACCAAGCTCGACCTCCACCTCGAAAACCTCACCAATACCATCCACGAGCGCCACCAGGTCGCACTCGCCACCTTCGAGCCCGACGCCCACGCCCTGCTCACCAGCATCGCCTCACAAAAAGCCCTGCAAGCCCGCAATGGCCGCCAAACCCTCGTCACCGGCGAGGAATCCGATGACTCCCACGACGAGGAAATGCCCGTCATCGTCGTCGATGCCACCCGCGCCGACGACCCCGCTGAGCTGCCCGGAGAAATGACCGGCGCGCCGGATTGGGCCTTCGTCGAATCCATCGTCACCGACATCAAGCGCCGCCTCGATGCCATGGGCCCGGTCAACCTCGATGCCATTGAGGAATTCGAAGAACTCGAGGAGCGCCACACATTCCTGCGCAACCAACACGACGACCTCGTCAATTCCAAAGCCGAATTGCTAGAAGTCATCGAGCGCATCAACACCGAAACCCAGCGCCTGTTCTCCGAGACGTTTGCCCAGGTCCGCCTCAACTTCCAAGACATGTTCAAGGAACTCTTCGGCGAAAAAGGCCAAGCCGACCTCCTCCTCCTCGATGAGTCCGACCCACTCGAAAGCGGCATCGACGTCATCGCCAAACCCCCAGGCAAAAAACTCCAGTCCATCACCCTACTCTCCGGCGGCGAACGCTCAATGACAGCCGTCGCCCTCCTGTTCTCAATCTACATGATCAAGCCCAGCCCGTTCTGCGTCCTCGACGAACTCGACGCACCACTCGATGAATCAAACATTAACCGCTTCGTCAAGGTGCTCGACCGCTTCATCGACCGCTCGCAATTCATCATCGTCACCCACTCAAAGCGCACCATGGCCCGAGCCGATGTCATGTACGGCGTGACCATGGAGGAATTCGGCGTCTCCAAACCCGTCGGCATGCGCCTCACCCAGAGCGACACCAAATCCGAAGCCACCACCGCCGCCCAAAAAGCCGCCCTCCGCCTCGACGGCTGACGGCTACTCATTTGCATTTCGGCCTTTCAGAGGGGGGGCTTTTCCGCTTGTCTCTTTCTGCCATGCCCCCGCAACTCCAACCCTACCTGCCGGAAATCCTCTCTGCCATCATCGCCCTAGCGGCTGGCTGGTTGATGACTCAACTGCTCGCCTCGGGCAAACTGGCGGCCGTCAAGGAGCGCCTGAAAGCTGAGGAGCGGCGGGCTGCGGAGATTGAGGCACGCCTCGCCCAAGCGATCGATGAGGGCCAGTGCAACGAGCAGGAAGCCCAGACATTTCGCAACCAGCTCACCGAGATCCGCTCCCGCTTTGACGCCGAAACCAAGGCAGCCTCGGAAAAACAAGCTCTGCTCGAGCGAGCAGAAATCAAACTCGCCGACACCTTCAAAGCCCTCTCAGCCGAAGCCCTCAAGGGGTCATCCGAGCAATTTTTGCAACTCGCCAAGGCCTCGCTCAGCGCCCATACCGAGGAAGCCAAAGGCGATATCGAAAAACGCCAGACCGCCATCGCCGCGCTCGTCCAACCGGTCGCCGAAAGCCTCGGGAAATTTGAATTGCGCTTGGGCGAGATTGAAAAACTCCGCAACGATGCCTACGCCGAACTCCGCAGCCAGGTCCGCTCGCTCGGCGAGGGCCAGATTGGCCTGCAGCGCGAGACAGCCTCCTTGGTGAGGGCGCTGCGGCAGCCGATCGGCCGTGGCCAGTGGGGGGAAATGCAGCTGCGGCGGGTGGTGGAACTCGCCGGCATGCAGGAACACTGCGACTTCGAAATCCAACACACCACCACCACCGACGAAGGCAGAAACCTTCGCCCAGACCTCATCGTGCGCCTGCCAGGCGGCAAAACCATCGTCGTGGATTCCAAAACCCCCATGGACGCCTACCTCGACGCCCTGGAAACCACCGACGAGTCAGTCCGCGACGAAGCACTGCAACGCCACGCCCGCCAGGTGAGAACCCACATCCAACAACTATCCTCAAAAAATTACGCTGCACAATTTGCCCACGCGCCCGAATTCACCGTCTTGTTTTTGCCGAGCGAATCGTTTTTCTCCGCCGCCCTGCAAAGCGACCCGGGCCTCATCGAACGCGGCGTGGACCAAGGCGTCATCCTCGCCACCCCTACGACCCTCATTGCCCTGCTGCGTGCCGTCGCCTACGGGTGGCGCCAGGAATCCATCGCCGAAAACGCTCGCGAAATTTCCATCCTCGGCCGCTCCCTGCACGAACGCCTTGGCAAACTCGCCGAGCACTTCAGCAAACTTGGCCGTTCCCTCGCCACGGCTGTCGATCATTACAACAGCGCCATCGGGACTTACGAAACCCGTGTCCTCATCAGCGCCCGCAAATTCGAGGAACTCAAGGCCACCCCGCAAGCCGCCACCATCCCACCCCTCGAACCCATCGACAGGGCCCCGCGCCTCCTCCAATCCCCCTCCCCGCTGCCAATAACCACCGCATTTCCCAACAACGAGGCACCTTCCCCCACCCCGCCCAACGAGCCATCCATCCCCGCCCTGCTAACACCGAACGACAACTTCGGATTCATCCCTCCCTCCGACGACGACTTCGGATTCCTTCCTCCGGCTGAGGACGATTTCGGGTTCCTCCCTGCGCCTAGCGGCCAAGCCGCGCTCCCGCCCCCCCTCCCGGTCAGAGCCAGCAACGCGGCCGACGACCTCCGCTCCGCCCTCCTCTAACAGTCGGACCGGTTGCGCCCCCCCGCTTTCCTACACATTCCATGCCAGCTCACAATCCGCGCCATTTTCCAACACGCCTCTTGAAGCAAGTATGGAGGATGCCTTGCCTGTCCGCCCCCTGCATTCTGGCAGGATTGGCGCTGCTGCTCGGTGGCATCGGGCAGGCATCTAACTGGCCTCAATTTCGCGGACCGACAGCCGATGGCTGCGCGGTGGGTGGGGATTTGCCGCTAACGTGGAGCGAGACCGAAAACATGCGTTGGAAGACGCTCATCCATGACGTCGGCCACTCTTCACCGGTGATTTGGGGCGAGCAAGTCTGGGTGACGACAGGCACCGAGGACGGCAAGCGCCTCTTCGCGGTTTGCTGCGACCGGGCCAGCGGACGAATCATCCACGACGTCTTGGTTTTCGAAGTGGACAAGCCCGAAACGATCAACTCGCTCAACACCTATGCCACTCCCACGGCGGTGATCGAGGATGGCCGCATCTATGTGCACTTCGGCACCTACGGCACCGCCTGCCTCGATACTGCCAACGGCCGCAAACTCTGGGAACGCACCGACCTGCATTGCAAGCACATGCAAGGCCCGGCATCCTCACCCATCTTATTTGGGAATTTGCTCATCCTCGACTTCGCCGGCGGGGACGTCCAGTTTCTTGTGGCCTTGGACAAAACCACCGGCAAAACCGTCTGGTCGTGCAATCGCTCCCAGGACTTGAGCGGCCTGCCCACTCCCTTGATGCGCAAGGGCCATTGCACGCCCATCATCATCGATGTGGCGGGCCAACCCCAATTGTTCAGCCCTGCATCCCACGCCGCCTATGCCTACGACCCTAACACAGGCGAAGAACTCTGGAAGGTCCTCCATGAAGGCGACTCAGCGGTCTTCCGCCCGCTCCAAGGCAACGGACTCGTGTTTTTTAGCACCGGCTTCAGCCAAACCGAGGTCTGGGCGATGCGCCCCAACGGCCATGGCGACGTGACCCAATCCCACATCGCTTGGAAACACACGGAAGATGTGCCGCGAAAAACATCCCCGGTCCTTGTCGGTGCCTGCCTCTACCTCCTGCAAGACGATGGTGCCTTCACCTGCCTCGATGCCGCAAGCGGCAAAATGGCCTGGCAACAGCACCTCGGCGGACAATTTGCCGCCTCACCCGTCGTCTCCGCCGGACGAATCTACTGCTTTGACCAACGCGGCAAGACAACTGTTCTAGCCGCCGGTGACACCGCAAAACCCCTCGCCGTCAACCGCCTCGATGAAGGCTGCGTCGCCTCGCCCGCCGCCGTCGATGGCTCCTTGTTCCTCCGCGGCAACTCCCACCTGTACCACATCGCCAAGTCATCTCTCAAGCTCACAAACCCGCCAACCACAGGGCGGCAAAGATCTTGAAATCGATGACCATGCCCTCGGTCTCCCGGCAGGCCAGCCATGGGCGCAGCCCGTCAAGGGGTACCAGGTGGACGATGATGTCCTCCCCCCCCGTGCCGCCGCCAGCATGCTCCCGGCTCAACCCGGTGGCATGAAACAAATGCAAAAACTCAGACGTCATCCCCGCTGATGTCGGAGTGCTCAGCAATTCCTTGACAGACTCCGCACGGTAGCCGGTTTCCTCCAGCAACTCGCGCCCCGCCGTCTCAGCCAATGATTCGCCGTGAAACTCGGGCTCATCGCCTACCAGACCCGCTGGAATCTCGATGACCCGCCGCTGCACCGGAATGCGGAATTGCTCGACCAGCACGATTTCATGCTCCGGGGTAATGGCCAGGATGCCCACAGCGGCATCCGACTGGGGGCGGCACACGTAATCCCATCGACCGCTCCGATAGAGGGCCAGCCAACGGGTTTCGAATAGTTTCTCTCGATCTGACATGATTTCGATAAATTGACTCAAAGAAACAATGGCGCAATGCCGCAAACATCGTTACCTCTGTCCCGCGCTGATGTCCCGCTATAATTTCGAAATCCCCGTCGTTTTCACCCACCGCATCGTTTTCACGCGAAATGCCTTCGCCCCCGAAAATCCCCTGCTCGCCGACATCCTCCACGAAGGCGGCGGCCGCCGCGCCTGCGCCTTTATCGAGCATGCTGTCGCCGCCGCCTGGCCCGGCCTCACCGCCGCCGTAGAGGCCTACTTCGCTGGACTCGCGCTGAATTTCCGCGGCACCACGGTGTTACCCGGCGGCGAGGCGGCCAAGGCCGATGAATCACTGGTGCACCGAGTCTGGGAAACACTGGACCAAGCCCACATCGACCGCCATTCCTACGCCCTGGCCATTGGCGGCGGCGCGTTCCTCGATGCAGTGGGCTTTGCCGCAGCCACCGCCCACCGAGGCGTTCGCCTCTTGCGTTTCCCGACCACCACCTTATCCCAAGACGATAGTGGTGTCGGCGTGAAATGCGCCATCAATGGCTATGGCAAGAAAAACTGGATTGGCAGCTTTGCGGTGCCGTTTGCCGTCATCAATGATTTCGAGTTCCTCAGCAGCCAGGATCCGGCCAACTGCCGTGCCGGTTTCATCGAGGCCCTCAAGGTTGCCTTGGTCAAGGATCCGGACTTTTTCTCCTGGATCGAATCCCATTCGCCCGCACTCGCCGCACTCGACCCAACCTGCCTCGAAACCTGCGTCGAACGCTCCGCCCTGCTGCATGCCCGCCATATCGCCAGCAGTGGCGACGCCTTCGAATCCGGCTCGAGCCGACCCCTGGATTTCGGCCACTGGGCAGCCCACAAACTCGAGAGCCTCACCGGTTATCAACTGCTGCACGCCCCTGCCGTGGCGATCGGCCTAGCCCTCGACACCCTCTATTCCGTCCGCGCCGGCCACCTCAGCGCCAGCGCCGCAGAGCGTATCCTGCGGGTGCTCGAAGCACTCCAACTCACCACTTACCACCCGGCCCTCGAGTGGCGCGACGAATCCGGCCGCCGCCGGGTCCACGCCGGTCTAAATGAATTCCGCGAACATCTCGGCGGCCAACTCACCATCCTTCTTTTGCAAGACATCGGGATCGGCATCAACGTCCACCAAATGGACGAAGCCCTCCTCGACCCGTGCATCGATGATCTCCACCAACGCTCCGTCCAATACCGCTGACTTCCAATCGTCCAATTTCCGCTTGCCTTGGCACTAGAGCCCTTTTACCCTCTCCACCATGCTCACGAAGTTACCGCTGTTGTCGTTTTGCTCGATCCTCCTAGCCGCACAGCTCCCGGCTGCCGTATCCCTCCCGGCTGGAGGCACCGAGGCACTCTCCAACGAAGCCGACAGCCCCGCCAAGGAGGCTCTCACAGCCTTCCGTGAAGGCCGCCACACCAAGGCCATCGAACTGGCAAAGCCCCTGGCCGAGAAAGGCAACGCGGATGCGATCTATCTGATGGGCTATGCCTATGAAACCGGACAAGGTCTTGAAGCCTCCCGCGAATTGGCCCTTGTGAACTACCGCAAGGCCGCTGCCACCGGCCACAAGGATTCCATCTACCGCCTCTCGTTCATCCTGCTGGCCTCCGAGGACGAAGCCGAACGCAGCCAGGCCCGCGAAGCCCTCGAAAAAGCCTCCAAGGACGATCCTGCAGTGGCCGGACGCATCCTCGGCGAGGCCTACCTGCGTGGCCGCCTCTCCAAAGAACCCGACTTCGATAAAACCGTCACATGGTGGACGTCCGCTGCCACCGCCGGGGACATCCCCTCCCTGCTGCTGCTCGCCCGCCTGCATGAAGGCGTATTCGGTTTCGCCGATAAAAAAGACCCCAAGAAAGCCCTAGGCTACTACACCAAGGCCGCTGGCCTCGGCGACGCTCCCTCGATGGCAGCCCTAGGCTCTCGCCTGCTCAACGGCGACAAAGACAACCGCAACGAAAAAGAAGGCCGTGAATGGCTGAAAAAGGCCATCGACGCCAAAGAATACTCCGCCTTCCTCGCCCTCGGCGACTTTGAGGAAAACGTCAAGAAGGATCCCAAAGCCGCCCTCATCCTCTACGAACGCGGCAAAGACGCCGGCCAAGTCGATTGCATCCTGCGGGCCGCCGATGCCTACACCGAAGGCAAGGGCACTGACAAGGATCCTGCCCGTGGCGCCAGCCTGCTGGAAAACGCCGCCAAAGCCGGTAACCCCACAGCCCACTATCGACTCGCCGTCAAAGGCCTCTCCGCTGAAAAGCCCGACCTCCTCCTCGGTTATGGCCACCTGCTCGCCGCCGCAACCGGTGGCCTCCCAGAGGCCCAAAATGAACTCGGCCTGCTCTACCTCTCTGGCAAACTCGCCACCGCCGACGCCCCGGCCGGCGTCGCTTGGCTCACCCGCGCCGCCCAAGGCGGCTTGGCTCTCGCTCAAAACAACCTCGGCGCTCTCTTCGAACAAGGTGCCGGCGTCCCCCAAAATATCGCCAACGCCGGACAACTCTATTCCCTCGCCGCCAACCAAGGCCATGCCGGTGCCACCCTCGCCCTCGCCCGCCTTCTCTCCAAGGGCAGCGGCGTAACCGCCGACTTACCCAAGGCATGGGCTCTGGCCACTCTCGCCGCAGAACGCGGCGAAGAAACCGCTAAAAAATTCGCCAGCGACCTAGCCGCAAAATTCGACGACAAACAACGTGCCAAAGGCCAGCAAGACCTGGAGTCCATCAAATCAGGCAAGCCGACGGACCCCAAGCCGGATAGTTCCAAGCCGGCCGATTCCAAGCCGGTCAAACCGGCCGACACCAAGCCCACCTCCACCGCTCCCAAACCGCCAAAAACTCCCAAATAGGCGGTGATACTTCGCCTCGTTAGGTGCGACGTAAACGACTCTTGACGGCCTTCAGCGGCCCGCCCAAGACTGTCAATTTTGCAGGAGGATAGGCATCCTGCCTGTCATGGACCACGGGCTTCCAGCCTAGCGTTTCATCCGCAGCCACGATTGCAACCCCTCCAGGCGCAGCCACAGCACAAGCTATCGCAAAAAAAAATTCTTTTTTGTTCTTTTGAACACTTTTTTACTTGCAGTCTTTGTCTATCCGGCCTATATATCAGATGCAATCTAACCAATCAATCAGATGAAAGACACTGCAACCGATTCCACCTCGCCCGCCACCGGGCTTACCAATTCCACCACCACGCCCACCACAGGCGTTCTTACCACGCCACCCATCAACGAACGCGCCTCAGACTACACCATCTACAAGCCAAATTCCCGCGGCAATGGCGGGGTGCTGCGCTTCGGCCTCAACTCCGCCAAAGCTGCAATTTTCGTCGATGCCGCCGCTCAAAGCGGCGACAAACAATTCGACTGGGACAACAAAATCACCATGAAATGGGGGCTTTCGGATGTCGGATCCGTGCTCGCCACCCTGCAGGGCCGCCAGCCTCAAGCCAAACTCTTCCACCAGACCGACAAAGCCAACAGCGCCTTTGAACTGACGCTGCGTGACGACCCAGAGCGCGCCCCCTACGCCATGAGCCTCTCGCGCCAAGAAGCGTCCGATAAATCCCTGCGCAAGGTGTCCATTCCCATCACCCACGCCGAGGCTTCCGTGCTCGAGGCCGCACTGCACGTTGCCGTCGCCCGCCTCGTCGGCTGGTGACTGGGCATCAAGCCAAATGACCGACTGTGCCCCTTGCCGGGCCACAAAAAAGAGCGGGACTTTTGCAAGTCCCGCTCCAATGTCCCGCTCCCAGATCCGGCTTCGCTCGATTTGCCAGGACCCTTGGAAAACCACAGGTGCTGTCGTCAGTCAGGTTCGTTAGACCAACATCAAAACGCCTTGGCTCGTCGAGTCTGAAGCGAAGTCTCGCTGGTTAGATTTTTTTTGGCATAGCGACCCATGCGCCCTTTTTCTTACTACTTTTGACGCAAGTTTCGATGAAGGCGATGCCGCTCCAACCATCCTCGACGCTGGCATATTTGCTGCCGTCGGAGGTGAACTTTTTATCAGCCTGCCATTTGCGCACATCTGCTTCGAAGCAGCGATGGAGGCGGGCGAAGGCGTCATGGAACGCCTCGGGGTGTCCGGCGGGCAAAGTGGACTCGCCAAGCAAGTCGGCGGGAAGGGTCTTTGGCAGGAAGCCATCACCCGCCGACACAGCACCGCGCCAATACACACGGTCTGGCTGGTCGGGCAGGCAGATGGTCAGGCATTCCGGTTCTTCCTGGCGCCAGCGCAGAGTGCCCTTGGTGCCCGCAATGGTGATGCCGAGGTCGTTTTTGTGGCCGATGCAGATTTGAGAGGCACGCACCAGGGCTTTGCCGCCGTTGCTCAGCTTGCAGTAAATGGTAAAGTGGTCGTCAAGTTGGCGGCCCTCAACGAAGGTTTCCATTTGTGCGGAGAGCTCCGTGACGTCGAGGCCGGTGACGTAGCGCAATTGCATCAGGGCATGAGTGCCGATATCCCCGCCGCAGCCTGAACCGCCGGCACGCTTGGGATCGACGCGCCAGCTCGCCTGCTGCTGGCCGGTGGCTTCCAATTTAGTGGCGAGCCAGCCTTGGATGTAATAACTGTCCACCCAGCGGACGTCCCCGAGCAAGCCGCTCTGGACGATGTAGCGGCTCAGGCGGCTGGTCCAATGGCCGACGTAGGTGTGTGCGACACCGAAGGGCACGCCGAGTTTTTGGGAGGTACGCACCAGCTCTGCAGCTTCCTTGAGGTTGAGGCACAGCGGCTTCTCACAGAACACCGCGATACCAGCCTTCATCGCTTTCATCGCCGGATCAAAGTGCACAAAATTAGGCGTGACGATGAGGATATAGTCGAGCTTTTCGGAGGCAGGTGCCGTCGCGTTGGCAGCGATCATCTCATCATAGGAGCCGTAACCTTTGATCGGATAGGGCCAGTTGGCGGCCTCTTCCAGCGCCACCTTGGGATCAGGAAACAGCGCCCCGGCGACAATCCGCCGGGTGCCGTCCATGAGGATGGCTTTTTGATGGGGATGCACGATAAAGGCGCCTTTGCCGCCTCCGACGAGACCGACGTTGAGTGGTTTGTTTGACATGATGGTATGGGTGCTGGGGTTGTGTATGTTAGGTGAGATCAGTTAAAAACGGCGAGTAGCGCACGGTGATCGGACGCTCCGCGCCACTCCGGGTCGTCAAGGATTCGGGACGTGTTAGAATCAACCTCATGTTTGAGGCTCTGGGTGACGGTGATAAAATCGAAGCGCGAATAGATATCATGGAGTTCCCAAAAATGGGTCCAGCGCTCGCCTTGTTTGTCCTGCACGGGGATGGCGGTGAGAAAGCCCACCTCGCCATAATTGCCGGTGATCATCTTGAGAGGGGCGCTGCCACGGGTGTCGTTGAAATCACCGTAAATGACCAGACGGGCACCGGGCTCTGCGGCGAGGATGGAATCGACGTGTTGGCGAAGCAGTCTGGCTTCGCAGAGGCGGACGGCGTCCTGGTCGCCATCGGCGACTTCGCGTTTACTTTTGAGGTGGACGCCGAGCCAGCGGTAGGTTTTGTCGTGAGCGAGGATGGTGGCATCGAGGATGCCTCGGCTCATCGTGTAGGCGCTGCCATTGAGTTTGAAATCGAGCTGGGTCGGCGTGGCGGTGCGGATGATAGGGAAACGCGAGAGCAGCCCGAGATGGCGCACTTCGTCGCCGCCGCCAGTGTAAAATAGATGGGGCAAGCCGATGCCGCTGTTTAGCAGAGCCGCCTGAAGTTCCGCCAAATCCTCGCGGCTGCCAATCTCACAAACCCCCAGCACATCAGGCGCCTGCCGGGCGAGTAACTCAACCAGCGCGCGCTTTTCCGCCGCAGGCTTGGGCGTGCCCTTGGCATCCGGGTGCCCACTGCCGCGCTCCATGGTCAGCCAGTTATTCAGGTTGTAGGCAACAAAACGCAGGCCGGGCGAAGTCGGGTCGCTGAGCAACGGGGCCTTTTTGGCGGCGGCGGTGCGGCTTGCGAGCGGTGGCGGGACGTTGCTTGGGGCGTTCCACACCGGGGTGGAGTGTTTTTTGCCACAGGCCGGGGTGGTGAGCAGAGCGAGGGCACAGGCCAGCGCCGCGAAGAAGACATGGGACGTCCAGCTGGACGGGCGGGCCGCAGCCAGCGCTCCTGCGGGAATTTCAGGCATTCCAAGAGGTCCCATAACAGAGTGAATATTGGCGCAAAAGGGCGAGGATAGACCTGTGAGACTGACATGCAAATGAAATTTCGTGAAATCAAATCCCGTTAGCCCCCCCATGAATCGATGGGTTTCGGTTGTCGGATTGCTGGCGCATCCTCCTTCAACGGCCTTCACCCAAAAAGAAATTTCCACGCGCTGCTATTTTTTATCCATCCACTGGTGCCACTCGGCTTCGGCTGCGGCAACATCGATCAAGTGGTCGGCGGCCACCACTCGGTATTTGCGATTGGAAACCGCTGGATGGGCAGCGTCCAGAAGCAGGGCCGTCTCAAGCACCGGATTAAAATTCACAAACGGCGTGCCATTGCCGGTGTTAGCGTCCCAAACGCGCAAGCGCTCCGCCGTGCCGGCCACCTCGATGGCCGCACTCATCAACAGAACCGAGGCAGACCCGCCCGGGGTTGGACCGCTGACCACCACCCAGCGTGCTGGTTGTCCGTTAGCGTCGTCGCGGCTCTTGCCTCCGCTAGTCACCATGCGACTGTTGTCTTTGTTCCACAAGCTGCTGCCACGCCAGGAAAATCCGCTGTAACGGTAGTTGATAATGGTCACCGGATCCGCCAGCGAGTGTTGGCGCAGCGCGATATCGAGCACCAGTGCATCGCTGCCGCGCAAGGCAAGCCCCACCGTCGCAGTCTCGCGAATGACCGCCCGCGGCTCGCTGCCCGGCTTGTGAACCACCACTTCGTTGGTGAATTCCCAGCCGAGTCGGTCGGGATCTTCGTCTAACTGTTTCACAGCACGCGACACATGTCCGCCCTGACCTTCCTGAATTTCCCAACAATTGTAACGCTCGCCATCGACCTCGATGAATTTCCACGGCCACCACAGCCCCAGATGATGCAGATGATCGGCGGGCTGCGCGGTGGTCCATTCAAAGCCCGAGGGCGTGCGAAGCGGGTGGAGAAACGCGCTGGCCGCAAACTTGGCACCGCCCACCGGCGCTACCAGCGGCATGCTCTGCCATGCAAACAGCAAGGTCTCACCATGACTCGCCTCGACCCGACCGGAGTGCGTTGCCGTCGTCCATGTCCCGGCCGGTTCGGCGGCGGCAGCCAGCGACGCCAACGCCCCGCACACCACGCCCAGTGCCCGGTTTATTGAATGGGTTTCGGTCATCATGGCGGCTTCATACGCGGCAGCCGAGAAAGTTCTTACCGCAGAATCTGCGCGTAAGTCATGATGATATAACTGGCATTTTTTGCCTCCGTTGGAAAAAATTGCTTGTCGTTAGCGGCTAGGCCAGCAAACTCCGCAGGTCCTTTGCACGGAAATTCAACAACCATGAAATCCTACTTCCCGCTCGTCAAATCCCCGATCAAATACGAAGGCCCCCAGAGCCGCGACCCCCTCAGCTTCAAGTGGTTCAACGCCAAACACAAGGTCCGCGGCAAGACGATGGCCCAACATTTCCGCTTTGCCGTGGCGTACTGGCACACCTTCAAGGGCGGTGGCTCGGACATGTTCGGTCCGGCCGCTTGGGTTCGTGAGTGGAACGTCGGCACGCCGATGGAGGCCGCAACCAAGGCGCTGGAGGCCAACTTCGAGTTCTGTCAGAAACTCGGCGTCCCCTATTACTGCTTCCATGACCGCGATATCGCCCCCGAGGGCGCAACCTTCGCCGAATCTGTCAAAAATTTGGAGGCAGTGGTCAAGCAGGCGAAGAAGATGCAGAAGGACACCGGCATCAAACTATTGTGGGGCACCGCCAATCTGTTTTCTAATCCGCGCTACACCCACGGTGCCGGCACCAATCCGGACGTGCAGGTGTTTGCTTACGCTGCGGCCCAGCTCAAACACGCGCTGGAGGCCACCTGTGAATTGGGTGGCGAAAACTATGTGTTCTGGGGCGGCCGCGAGGGCTACGAAACGCTCCTCAACACCAAGTACAGCCAGGAGCAATCGCAGTTTGCCGCGCTGCTCCAACTCGCCGTGGATCACGCCAAAAAGATCGGTTACAAGGGCCAGTTCCTCATTGAGCCCAAGCCCCGCGAACCCTCGAAACACCAGTACGATTACGATACGGCCACCGTCCTGAGCTTCCTCCGCGCCCACGGCTTGTATGACCATTTCAAGATCAACGTCGAAGCCAACCACGCCACTCTCGCCGGCCATACCTTCGCCCACGAACTGACCGTCGCCGCCGCCGAAAATAAACTCGGCAGCATCGACGCCAACGCCGGCGACGTGCTCCTCGGTTGGGATACCGACCAGTTCCCGATCAACCTCTACGACACCGCCACTGCCATGATCGCCGTGCTCCAACAAAAGGGCGGGATCGGCTCCGGCGGCTTCAACTTCGATGCCAAGTGCCGGCGTGGCTCCAACGACGTGATGGACCTGTTCTATGCCCATATCGGCGGCATGGATTGCTTTGCCAAAGGCCTGCTGGTGGCCGACAAGATCCTCTCTGACAAGGCTTACAACAAGATTGTGGATGATCGCTATGCATCGTGGAAGTCCGCCACCGGCAAGGAGATTCTGGCCGGCAAGTCGTCGCTGGATAAACTCGCCGAGCTCACCCTCAAAAATGGCGAACCCTCCCTCCAAAGCGGTCGTCAGGAATTGCTAGAGATCCACTTCAACGATATCCTGCTCAGTCTCTAACTTGTAACAGCCCCCCATGTCCTACCATCTCGGTCTCGATAGCAGCACCCAAAGCCTCAAGGGCCTCATCATTGATGCCGCCGCCGGCACCATCGTCGCCCAGATGACGGTCAATTTCGCCAAGGACCTGCCACAGTACCAAGCGGCCTATTCGCCGTCGGGGGACCCGCTCGAAAAGCATGCCGAGCCGCTGTTGTGGGTGGCAGCGCTCGACCTGCTTTTCACGCGGATGCAGGCCGAAGGTGCGCCTTTGGACCGGGTCGTCGGTATCGCCGGCTCCGGCCAACAGCACGGCTCGGTCTATCTCAACTCCCGGGCCGACGCCATCCTGGCCGGCCTCGACCCCGCTAAGAACCTGATCGAGCAACTCGCGCCGGCCTTATCGCGCCAGACCTCGCCGATCTGGATGGACTCGTCCACCAGCGCCCAGTGTGCCGAGGTGAGTGCCGCCATCGGTGCACGGTTGCAGACGGATACCGGCTCGCCGGCTATCGAGCGCTTCACCGGTGCCCAGATCCGCAAGTTCTATCAACAAGAGCCAGCCGCCTACGCCGCCACTGCCAGCATCCATCTGGTGTCTTCGTTCATGGCCTCGCTGCTCTGCGGCAGCCATGCGCCCATCGACTATGGAGATGCAGCGGGCATGAACCTGCTCAATCTTCACACCCTCACCTGGGATCCGGCGATTTGTGAGGCGAGTGCGCCTGGATTGTTAGGAAAACTCCCGCCCGCCGTGCCCACTCACACGGTCATCGGCAAGCTCTCGCCCTACTTTGCCAAATACGGCTTCTCCAACGACGTGACCATCTCCGCATGGACCGGTGATAACCCCGCGAGCCTGGTGGGAACCGGTGCTACCCGGCCCGGCCTGGCGGTGGTTAGCCTGGGTACCAGCGATACATTTTTTGCGGTGCTCGACCCGTACCGTACCGATCCGGAAGGCTGCGGCCACGTGTTCGGCAATCCCACTGGCGGCTTCATGTGCCTCACCTGCTTCAAAAACGGCTCGCTGGCCCGCGAACGGGTGTGCGAGGAAGCCGGGGTGGATTGGACGTTTTTCGATGTGACGGCATTTCAGCAAACGCCCGTCGGCAACCACGGCCAGCTCGCCCTGCCATGGTTCGAGGCGGAAATCACCCCGCCAGTGCTCACTCCGGGACTGCGTGCCAACTTCGATTTCGCCAACGCCGCAGCCGCCACCCGGATCCGTGCCGTCATTGAGGCGCAGATCCTATCCATCCGGGTTCACTCGCAATGGATCGGCAACTTTGAGACCATCCGCGTGACTGGCGGTGCCTCGCGCAGCACCGGCATCCTCCAGACACTTGCCAACGTCTTCCAGGCCACCGTGGAAACCATCGCCGTCCAGGACTCCGCCGCCCTCGGTGCTGCCATGCTCGCCGCCCACGTCGTCGGTCGCCACAGCTACGCGGCCCTCTCCAAGGCATTGGCACCGGCCATCGCCACATTCACCCCGGATCCCGCCAGCGGCCGGATCTATCAGGACCTGCTGGATACCTATCTGCAACTCGAGGCCACGGCCAAAGGTTAGAGAGGCTGCGCCTCAGACCCAAGCCCTCAATAACATCGGTTTGATCGCGACCTAGGGCGAGGCCAGGCTGGCATATTGCCGGGCCGTCGGCCCTGAAGAGCGCAGGGGTCATGCCTGGAATTCGGGAAATATTTACATTTTCTATCTAACCATTATTGCAAGGCTCGGGAAGGCTTGTACTTTTCGCCTTGTCAGAGGCATTCAGGCCACTGACAGACTTCCAAACACCAATATCCCCCACTATGCATATCAACGTTAAGAACCCATTCCTCGCAATCGTGACCGCCCCCAAAAAAGTCACGTTGATTATCGCGTCCGTGCTCGCCGCCAGCGGTGCCGCGCAGGCCACCACCAGCCTGCTCATCAACGGTGGCTTTGAAGCGTCGTCCAGCCAGACGGTTACCCCGACCGGTTGGGACAACATCGGCCACTCTGAGGGCGTGATCACCTATGGCGAGTTCGGCATTCCTGCATACGAAGGGCTAAATTTCTATGATTTGGGCGGTTTCGGCGACCCCAGTGGACCGATTGGTGACGGGATCGCCCAGACGTTTGCCACCACGGCGGGTGAGAGCTACACGGTCACCTTTGGCCTGAGCAGTGAGAATCTGTCTGGTACCGAAACCCTGACTGTGGCAGCCGGCAGCGCCTCTGTTGACTATGTGCTAGGTGTCAGCGCGGATGGAGCATTGCAGAAACCATTCACCACGCAAACCTTCGACTTCGTTGCTACCAGCGCAAGCACCACACTTTCGTTCATCCACACCGCCGGTGGTGGAGGCAATAACGATCCCGTGATCGATGGCGTCAGCGTAAACATTGCCTCCGTTCCCGAACCGGGAGCTGGCGTGTTGGCTCTGCTAGGCGTGGCGACACTCGGTGCAGTCGCCCGCCGCCGCAGCCGCTAATCATGCCATCTTGGGCTGCGGCAGCGCAGCGCTATCTAACAGGAGGGGTCTCTATAACAACGTGGAGGCTCCTTTTTTCCGTCCGTCAGGTGCGGGATTCCACCAATTTTGTCAGGACGGCCTTTTGGGCGTGGAGGCGGTTTTCGGCTTGTTGGAAAATCGTGTTAGCGTGGAGTTCCAGCACTTCGGCGGTAATTTCCTTACCACGATAGGCCGGCAGGCAGTGCAACACGATATGCCCGGGGGCGGCCTGACACAAAAGTTGGGCGTTGACTTGGAAGCCGGTAAACTCGCGCTCTTTATCGGTTTGATCTTCCTGGCCCATGGACAACCAGACGTCGGTATTGATGACGTGAGCCCCTTGGGCTGCTAGCGCAGGATCGAGCGTGACACTGACGTTAGGTGCGTCCAGCGCGGCGAGAAACTCGCTCGGCGGCAGGCAGGCGGCGGGCGAGGCCACCACCAACTCAAATCCCAAATGCTTGGCCGCCCACATCCACGAACGGGTCATGTTGGAAAATCCGTCGCCGATAAAGGCGATTTTCCGGCCGTCCCAGCCACCCAACGCCTCCTTGATTGTTAGGAGATCGGCCAAAATTTGGCACGGATGTTCGTCATCGGTGAGCGCGTTGACGGTTGGAATGTTAGAGAAAGCGGCGAAGTCACTGACGTCCTGTTGGGCGAAGGTGCGGATGATGGCACCGTGAACCATCCGGCCCAGGACGCGGGCCGTGTCCATGATCGGTTCGCCGCGGCCGAGCTGAATGTCATTTTTAGATAGAAACATCGGAAAGCCGCCGAGTTCGCGGATGCCTACCTCAAACGAGACACGGGTGCGGGTGGAGGATTTGGTGAAAATGAGTGCCCACGTCTGGCCGACCAGTGGCTGGGCACCTGGCGTCCCGCGCTGGCATTTGAGCTCGGCAGCCAATGCGAGCAAGCCATGGATATCATCGGCGGTGAGCGCCTCGATGGACAGGAGATGGTTCATAAGGATGTCAGAAAGTGGACAGGACGTCATGCACCATGACCAACGCCTCGTCGATCTCGGCGTCAGTCACATTCAGTGGCGGGAGCAGGCGGATGGTGTTTGGACCGGCTGGCGGCACCAGCAAGCCATTTTCCATGAGACGGTTGACGACGACGAGCGCCGGGGTTTTGCCCTCGGGGGTGGGAATTCGAGTGGGATCCAGACCGATGCCCAACAACAAGCCGAGGCCACGCACGCCAGTGACGACGGGCAATTGCCAGGAACCGATGGTTTGGCGGATGCGGGCTTCCTGGCGGCGGGCGTTGGCGGCGAGGTCCTGGCCGCGAATCTCCTCCAACACGGCCAGCGAGGCGGCACAGACCAGCGGGTTGCCGCCATAGGTGGAACCATGCGAGCCAGGACCTAACAATGATGACAACGCTGTTCCTGCGGCGTCTATCGATCGGTCACTCAGCCAGAACGCACCGATGGGCACGCCGCCGCCCATGCCTTTGGCCCAGGCCAAGCCGTCGGGCTGGATTTCCGGGGCGATTGCACGCCAAGCCATGGCCTCGCCGCAACGGCCGAAGCCGGCCTGCACTTCGTCGAAGAACAACAGGAGGTCATGGGCATGGCAGAAGGCGGCGACGGCCCGCAGAAACTCAGGAGTGGCGACGTTGACCCCCCCCTCGCCTTGGACCGGCTCCAGCAAAACTGCGGCGGTATCCGGGCGCGCGGCGTTTTCCAGGGCAGCCGGATCATTGAAAGGCAGATACCGGAAGCCCGGCAGCAAGGGATCAAAGCCTTCCTGAATCTTGGTTTGGCCCGTAGCGGCCATCGCACCGAGGGTGCGGCCGTGGAACGATTGTTGAAAAGTGAGCACCTCGAAGCGCGGCGTGCCGTCGGGCTGCGGGCGGCGGTGGCCAAAGCGGCGGGCGGCCTTGATGAGGCCGTCGTTCGCCTCGGCACCGGAGTTGCCGAAGAAGACTTTGCCGGGAAGCCGGACGTGCTCCTCATTGATTTCGCGGGCGAGGGCGGCCTGTTGCGGAATCTGATAGAGGTTGGACACATGAATCAAGATGCCAGCCTGCTCGCGAAGCGCCGCCACCAAACGCGGATGGCAATGGCCCAGCGAACACACCGCTATGCCGGTGCAAAAATCCAGATAACAGCGGTGTGCGTCGTCCCACAAGCGGCAGCCCTCGCCGCGCACCGCCACCAACGGAAAGCGCCCGTAAGTCGGAAGAACATGCTGCTGGAATGTCGCGGAAGTCGTCATAGGAGGGGGAGAGGAGCCTAGCAGCCTTAAGCGCCTTGGCAATGCGCAAATCACACATGTCAAACTGGCGGAATAGACGGCGGTGGAATTGGCGGGACCCAGGTTTTGGTCCCCATGGCGATTGCATCAAACCTCGATTTGAGCGCCGAGTTCGATGACCCGGTTAGGAGGCAGGTTGAAAAACTCCATGGCACTTTGCGAACTGCGGGAAAGCAGCGCAAAGTACTTTGCCTGCCACAACGGAAGACTGTTGTGAGTAGGCAAAATCGTCTCCCGACCTAGG
>CAIQXC010000410.1 GCA_903875675.1 Akkermansiaceae bacterium | reverse complement strand
GGTCAACCCGAACCGCCACAGCGCCCACCAGATCCAGCTTCTTGCTTCGATCATCCAGGAACAGGGCTGGCGCAACCCGGTAACCGTCTCGAAGCGCTCGGGTCTGATCGTCCGCGGTCACGGGAGGTTGGAGGCTGCGCTCCTGATAGGTTGTGAGGTCATCCCCGTGGACGAGCAAGACTACGCCAGCGACGCGGAGGAACTTGCTGATTTGTTAGCCGATAACCGGCTGTCGGAACTTGCCGAACTCGACGAGGATGATTTGCGGAAAGTGTTGCGTTCGATACAGGACGCGGACCCCGACTTCGACATCGAGCTGACCGGCTTCATGGAGGATGAAATCCGCAAGCTGATGGATGACGCGGACAACCCCGAGGACGAACTCGAAACCATCCCGAAAATGGAATGCCAGGCGTTCGAGACCCACGACTACCTTGTGTTCATGTTCCACGACCTGCGCGACTGGATGCAGGTGCTTCAACTCATGGGCGTGCGCGAGGTTGACTACTCGATCACCCGCAGAACCAAAAAAATCGGCCTCGGCCGTGTGCTCCATGGAAAACGACTCATCGAACTCTGCCGCCGCGCCACCCTGGCCGGAACTCCGCTCGCTCAGCCTGCGCCTTGTGATTCTGTCCCGCAGCCGGAGCCGCTCGATCACCAGTCACAGGCTGTTTCCGACGGCAACCCTGCTCGTGCCCGCAAGCGAGGCTGAGCATTACGCCCACACGGGTTTGGAAATCGAAACCATCCCCGATGAGGTGGCCGGCATCAGCGCCGTTAGAAACTGGGTGCTGCGGCATTTCAATGAAGATGCCGTTGTCATGCTCGACGATGATATATCTGCATGTGTGTGCATGGTGAGCCTGCGTTGCCGGAAACTATCAATTCCCGAAACCATCGCCATGTTGGAAAACTCGGCATGGTGCGCCCGTGGGGCAGGGGCGCGGTTGTTCGGCTGGCACCAGCGAAGCGACCCTCGTTTATTACAACGCAACGACCCATTCGGCGTGAACCACTGGGTCGGCGGCGCGGTCGGCGTGGTGCGTGACGAAAACGGCGGCGTGCCGAAGTGGGACGAACTGCTCAAGTGCAAGTGCGACATCGACGCCACGCTGCAAGAGTTGCTAGACAACCGGCTCGTCTGGAATGAGGCCCGCTTTTGTTTCGTGCAGGAGCGCGACAAGAACCTCGGCGGCAACAGCCTGTTCCGCAGCGCCGAGCGAATCGCCACCGAGAAGCGCTATCTCAAGCGCAAGTGGAAGAGCCACATCCGCATTGAAACCTACAAGAGCCAGGACCGCGTGGCGATGGACGCGCCCCGACGCCAATCCGTGAAGCTATAGAAAAATGGCGTTCAATACTGCTATATCCTGTGTGCCATCAGAATTAGGTTAGGTTGCAATGAGTTATCACATTCACACCAAGCGCGGCTACAGCTTCCCGGCAGTGTCCAGCGCGATGCAGAAGGCGATCCGGCGCGGCGACGCAAAGCTGGCCGGATATTGGGCGCTCGAGCTGTGGGCCAGCGGATTCGGCCAGTATGTCTGGCGCCGTCTGCTCACCGTGAGCGCGGAAGATTGTTGGGGTATCCTCACCCAGGAGGTTAAGGCGCTGCACGACAGCTACACCGAGATCAACCAGAACACCCCGGCGAAGACGCCGAAAGGCCGCATCTTCATTTCCAAGGCGGTGATCCTGCTATCCCTCGCCAAGAAAAGCCGCGACGCCGACCACCTGCAAAACTTCGTCTATGACCAGCAGGCGGGACTGGACCCCGCAACCCTGACCGACGAACTCGAACAGGCGGGCGAATACGTCCCCATCCCCGATTACGCCTATGACTGCCACACGCCGCAGGGCCGCAAGATGGGCAAGACCAAGGCCGAGTTCTTCCGCGCCGAACAGGACGCCCTCACGCCCTTTCTCCCCGGCCTGTTTGACGACCTGATTGATTCCTGACAACCCCCAACCCCGAGATTCCATGGGCATACACCTGATGCAACCCCGCTTCCCGTTAGGGAAAACCTACGCCACCCCCGGCGCGCTTGCGCTGGACGTGGACCTGTCAGCCTACCTCCGTCGCCATCACTGCGGCGATTGGGGCGAGGAACTCTGCGCCGAGGACAAGCAGGCGAACGAGGACGCCCTCAAATACGGCACCCGCCTGTTGAGTTGTTACCGGACTGCCAAAGGCGCACGCCTCTACATCATCACAGAACATGATAGGTCGATCACGACCTTGTTACTGCCCGAGGAATACTGACCTGCTCAATCCGCATGCCAAAGACGGGGTTTCTTGTCTAACGGCAGTCTATCAAACGCGGATGGTGCATGTGAGGG
Organism: Akkermansiaceae bacterium; assembly: GCA_903875675.1. Lineage (GTDB taxonomy): Bacteria > Verrucomicrobiota > Verrucomicrobiia > Verrucomicrobiales > Akkermansiaceae > Luteolibacter. The sequence continues at coordinate 502 of CAIQXC010000410.1, read as the reverse complement.
GCGGTCATATTGCCATACCTTGAGCGGGGGTTGTGAGCCCACACGCTTGATTACGCGGCACCCAAGAGGGTGTCTTTTTTTGCGTCCGTGTGTCTGGTTTTCCGGGCCGTTCAATCCGTATGCCAATGCCGCGTGCGGCCTGGAAATGGCGCGCAAATATGGCGCGGGTTGCCGTGCGGATGGTGCGCGACAAACGACGCGGGCGGGTGGCAGGAAGGAGGATGCCGGAACGCACAACCCTCCGGCCCACAGCACCATGAACCTAACGAATGCAGACAAGTTGAAACGCGATGCCCGCTCGATGCTCAAAGTCGGGTGGAATGTTGATCGCATCACGCAGCACTTCATCTCCGATCCCGACGACTACGGGACCGGCCTCCGCTACGACGAGATCCACCGGATTGTTGATAGCGAGCTGGACGACCTGAACCGTGCGGCCCGCAAAGCCAACGCCGAACTCCGCGCCATCAACTGCGCCACCCGTGCCGCCGTGCGCGACATG